>JAQVLU010000024.1 GCA_028703995.1 Minisyncoccota bacterium | reverse complement strand
TCAAGGAAAACTTGACTATTTCTATTTTTATTACTATAAAGTATATATATGCACGCATTGGGATTAATAGGAGAAAATTTTTTAGGAGTCACTAACACATATGTGATCGCAACAATAGTTGCAGTTTTAATTTTTACTGCCTTTTTTTGTGGCTTGAAATCTAAAAAATTAATTCCATCTCGCATGCAAAACTTTTTTGAATGGATAATTGAATCCATTTTTAATTTTATTGATAGTATTACCGGAAAAAGAGAAAGAACCATGGAGATATTCCCATTGTGTGCCACCATTTTTCTTTATGTATTTTGTTCTAATTTAATTGAATTAATTCCAGGACTAGGAGTTTTTTCTTTTTTGAGATCTCCAAGTTCTGATTTAATGTTTACTTTCTCGATTGCCATATTCGGAATGGTATATATTCATGTAAAAGCACTTTCTAAACTTGGTTTATTCCCATATTTAGGGAAATATCTTAATTTTAAGAATCCAATACTTTTCTTTGTAGGAATATTGGAAGCTTTAGGAGAATTTACAAGAACTTTTTCTTTAGGGTTAAGGCTTTTCGGAAATTTATTTGCTGGAGAAATGCTTTTAATGGTTGTTTCTTCTTTAATTGCTTTCATTGTTCCGCTTCCTTTTCTAGCTCTTGAAGTTTTAGTAGGATTCATCCAAGCCTTGATTTTTTCTTCATTAATTGCGATATTTTATGTTATAACGGTTGAATTAGAAGAACATGAACAGAGTTAAAACAATTTTTTTAGGAATGAAGGTTGGACTCCTTATGGCGCTTCCCTTGGTAGGTTTCTTAATTTTAGGAGTATGGATAGATAAGACTTTTATGACGTCGCCAACATATTTGATAACAGGAATATTGGGAGGAATAGTAATAGGAGGAATAATGGTTTACAAGATAATTATTCCATATTTAGAAAAAAAGTTTAATAATAAATAATAAATAAAAAATAAATAAAAAAATATGATAGATCCACAAATCGCATTAGCAGCAGCATTAGCAATTGGTATTGGTGCCATTGGACCAGGAATCGGAATTGGTTTAATTGGTTCTAAAGCATCAGAAGCTATTGGAAGAAATCCAGAAGCAGCATCTAAGATTCAAACAGGTATGATTTTGGCAATCGCTTTCGCCGAAGCTATTGCTATTTATGCACTTGTTATTTCTCTTATTTTAATTTTCGTAGTAGCATAAATTTATAATTATGGAAGAAGGAACAAATTTAATTATTACATTTGTAGGGCAATTACTTAATTTTACAATTTTGTTCTTTTTACTTTCTAAATTTGTTTTTAAACCTCTTTTTAAAATGCTTGAAGAAAGAAGGCAAAAAATTCAAGAGGGTGTTTTAAAAGAAGAAAAAGCAGAGGAAAAGTTGAATAACTTAAGAGAGTTAGATAAAAAACTTAAAATTAAGAACGAGGAAGATCGTAAAAAGGTTTTACTTGAGGCTCAAGAAGAAGCTGATAAGAGAAAAGAAAAAACATTAGAAGAATTAAATCAGACCAAAAAAGATCTTTTGCTTAAAGCAGAAAAAGAAGTCGCTGATCTTAAAGTAAAAGAAATGGAAAAGTCAAAAAGAGAAATCGTTGAGAATTCTATTTCTTTAGCTGAAAAGATTTTAAAAGGTAACATCGACGAAAAAGCAAACGGCGAAATTATTAATAATTATTTAAATAGTTTAAATGAAAAAAGATAAAGAAATTTTATCTTGGGCAAGAGCACTTTATTTAGCGCTTGAGGAGAATAAAGATAATGAAGAAAAAGTTATTCAAAACTTAATTCAATCTTTAGATAAAAAAAACTATTTAATCCCTGCAATTATTAAAAAATATAAAAGTATAAAAGAAAAAGAAAATAAAGTAGAAGTTTCTATTGCTAAAGAAATTACCGAAGAATTAAAAGAAAAGATTAATAAGCAAATAGAGAAATTAGAAGGAAGCGGTAAGAGTATTAATTACAAAATAGATGAAGATTTAATCGGAGGGTTCCGAATTAAAACAAAAGATTATTTAGTTAAAGCATCTATAAAAGATACTTTAATAAAGTTTAAAAATAACGCCTATGGACATAATTGAAAAGTTTAAAAAACAGTTAGAAGGCATTGAAATTAAGTCAGAACTAGAAGAAACAGGGGAGGTTGTAGAGATAAAAGATGTTGTTGCCAAAGTTTCTGGTCTTAAAAATGTTGAAAACTTCGAGCTTATATTTTTTGAAGAAGCCAATATTTATGGACTAGCTTTAAATTTGGAAGAATTTGAAGTTGGAGCCGTTGTACTTGGAGATCCGACAAAAATTAAAGAAGGACACGTAGTAAAAAGAACTGGTTCAGTTTTTTCTATTAACGTTGGAGAAGAGCTTTTAGGAAGAGTGGTTGATCCACTTGGAAATGCTATTGATGGAAAGGGAGAGATTAGAACTAATCAAAAGTTGCCAATTGAAAGAAAAGGACCTTCTGTTATGGATAGACAGCCGGTTAAAGTACCTATGCATACAGGTATTAAGATTGTTGACGCTTTAACTCCAATCGGAAGAGGACAAAGACAACTTATTATTGGAGACAAAGGACTTGGAAAGACTGCGATTGCGCTAGATACTATCATTAATCAAAAAAATGAAAAAGATAGACCTATTTGCGTCTATGTAGCTTGCGGACAGAAAAAAAGTAAGGTAAAAAGACTTGTTAAAACTTTAGAAGAAGCCGGAGCTTTAGAATATTCTATTATTGTCGCTGCGTTCCCAGACGACCCAGCTTCTATGGTTTACTTAGCTCCTTTCACGGGAGTAACAATTGGAGAATATTTTAGAGATAAAGGAGAACATGCTCTTCTTGTTTACGATGATTTAACAAGACAAGCTTGGGCTTGGAGAGAGATTTCCTTAATTTTAAGAAGACCACCAGGCAGAGAAGCTTACCCAGGAGATGTTTTTTACTTGCATTCAAGATTACTTGAAAGAGCAGCTAAGCTTTCAGATGAAAAAGGAGGAGGTTCTTTAACCGCACTTCCAATTATTGAAACTCAGGCAGGAGATATTTCTGGATATATTCCAACAAACGTAATTTCTATTACTGATGGACAAATATTTTTAGATTCTAGTTTATATAGAAAGAATCAAAAGCCAGCCATGGATATTGGAGCTTCAGTTTCAAGAGTAGGTTCTTCAGCTCAAACAAAAGCAATGAAAAAGGCTTGTGGAAGTTTAAAACTTAGTTTAACTCAATTCCAAGAGCTAGAAAGATTCTCAGAATTTACAGAAGAGCTTGATCCAGAAACAAAAAAAATTCTTGAAAAAGGTAAGGCGATTATTAGAATTTTGAAACAGAAAGATTTAACTCCACTTTCTTTTGAAAAAGAAGCGGTAATCATTTACGCTGCGACTACTTGTTCTATTGAAGAATTAAAATTAGAAAACATTGATACTTTTGAAGAAAAGCTTTTTTCTGAAATCGAAATTTCTAAACCAGATATTTTTGAAAAAATTAAAGAAGGTAGAGAGTTAACTGACGAAATTAAAAAAGAGATTGAAGATATAGTTAAAAAAGTTAAAGAATCTTATGGATCTTAGGGCAGTTAAAACAAAAATTGGTTCTGTTAAAAATATCACCGAGATTACAGCAGCCTTGGAGACTTTTTCTGCTCTTAAAATGAAAAAGACTCAAAAGAGATTTAATGAAACAAAAGAGTTTCGTTTAGCAATGGCTAGAATCTTAAAAAGATTAGGTACAGCTTTAAAAAACAATGAGTCTATTTATTTAGAGCAAAGGGAGGTAAAAAAAGTTCTTTTCTGTGTTGTTGCTTCAGATAGAGGTTTTTGTGGACCTTTTAATAGCAATATTTTGAAATTTTCAAATAAGCAGATATCTTTAGTAAGAGAAAAATATCCTCAAGCAGAAATAGAGATTATGCCTATTGGTAAAAAATCAATTCGTTATTTTAAGAAGCATAAGGAAAATGTTAAAAGAGAGTATTTTGGAGTAGGTGAGTTTTTTAACTACGAAGAGACTAAGGAGATAGCTGATTTTCTAGTAACTTCTTTTGCGAGTAAAGATTATGATAGGATCTATTTTCTTTACAATAATTTTATTTCTAGTTTTATGCAAAAACCAAGATGCGTTGATTTGTTCCCTTTAAACAAAAGCATTGTTGAAAGCTTTATTGAAAAAGAAGAGGAAAAAGATGAAAAAATAGAACATCTTTTAGAGCCAACAAGAGAAAGAATTTTAAATGAAGTTGTTCACGAATTTATTCTTTATTTAATTTATCAGTTCATTTTATCAGCAAACACAGCTGAACATTCAGCAAGAATGCTTGCAATGAGAAATGCTTCTGATAATGCTTCTGATATTTTAGGAGAATTAAAATTAGAATATAATAAAGCGAGACAGCAACATATTACAAATGAAGTTTCCGAAATTTCTTCTACAAAAGAAGCAATGGAATAATAAATAAAAAATAAGATATGGCAAAAGTAATACAAATTATCGGGCCGGTAGTAGATGTAGAATTTGAAAACGAAAAAAATCCATCAATCTTCGAGGCTCTAGCAATCAAAGAGAAAAATTTAATTCTAGAAGTAGAACAGATTTTAGGTGAGGGAAAGGTTAGGTGTCTTGCTATGGGAGCAACAGAAGGATTAAAAAGAGGAGATATTGTAACCGCTCTTTCTAAGCCAATTACGGTTCCTGTAGGAGAAAAAGTTTTAGGAAGAATTTTAAATGTTTTAGGAGAAACTATTGATAACAAAGAACCAATAAAAACAGAGACTTACGCTCCTATTATCGGAAACAAAGTTTCCTATGAGGACCAAAGTCAAGAAACAGAAATTTTGGAAACAGGAATTAAGGCAATTGATCTGTTGTGCCCACTTCCAAAAGGAGGAAAAGTAGGATTGTTTGGAGGAGCGGGAGTAGGAAAAACAGTTCTAATTCAAGAACTTATCGGAAACGTTGCTAAAATGCATGACGGAGTTTCTGTTTTTGCTGGTATTGGAGAAAGATCTAGAGAAGGAAATGACATTTATCTTGAAATGGAGGAATCAGGAGCGCTTAAAAACACAGCTCTTGTTTTTGGTCAAATGAATGAAGTTCCTGGAATTAGATTTAGAATTCCTTTTACTGGTTTGACTATTGCTGAGTATTTTAGAGATAAACAAAAGAAAGATGTTCTTTTATTTATGGATAACATCTTCCGTTTCGTTTTAGCAGGATCTGAGGTTTCAGCCCTGCTTGGTAGAATTCCATCTCAAACTGGTTATCAGCCAACACTTTCATCTGAAATTGGAGAACTTGAAGAAAGAATTACTTCAACAAAAGATGGTTCAATTACATCAGTACAAGCTATTTATGTTCCAGCTGATGATTTAACAGATCCAGCAATTGTGGCTACTTTTTCACACTTAGATTCTCAACTTGTGTTATCTCGTGCGATTGCCTCACTTGGACTTTATCCTGCCGTTGATCCACTTGAATCTTCTTCATCTTTTTTAAGTCCAAGAATTGTAGGAGAGAAACATTACAACGTTGCTCTTGAAGTTAAAAGAATCCTTCAAAGATATAAAGAGCTTCAAGACATTATTGCTATTTTAGGAATTGAAGAATTAAGCGATGAAGACAAGATTGTTGTTGAAAGAGCGAGAAAGATTCAAAAATTCTTATCACAACCTTTCTTTGTAGCCGAACAATTTTCAAGTATTCCTGGTAAATATGTAAAAGTTGAAGAAACAATTGATGGATTTAGTAAGATTGTTTCTGGAGAACTAGACGAAATTAAAGAAGATAAATTCTATATGAAAGGAAATATAGAAGAAGTTATTAACAATAAATAATATGTTAGTTAAAGTTATTACTCCAGAAAAGGAATTATGTGCTGAAAAGGCAAAAAGTATTAGCGTCCCTACCTTAGCGGGGCGCATTACGGTGCTTCCAAAGCATACGGAGCTTCTTTCTGTCATTTCTTCGGGGGAGATTAAGATTGAATTTGAAGAATCGGGAATCAAAAAATTTAAAAGCGAAGGAGGAGTGATAGAGGTTTATAAAAACGAAGTTAATATATTATTAAAAAAAGGAGCTTAGCTCCTTTTTTAACTGTTGCAATAAAAAAAAGATAATGATATACTATTATTGATATTTAATAATTTAAAAAATAAAATTATGTCAATTAAGAAAAACCTTTTAATCTTTTTATTCATCATCGCTGTTTTTACTTCAGTTGTTTTTTTCTATAACAACAATCAAATTAAAGAAATCGGAGGAACGCCGTTTTTTAATATGGATGGTTGGGAAAATGTTTTTGCAGGAACTTGTTCTTCTGGAAGTCATAACATGACTGGCTGGGCTTATTCAAATGTTATTGGAGCTATTAGTTTGAATTGTGGAAATTGTAATGGAACTAACTGTACTCAAGGCTATGATTATGGAGTAAATATTGATAATAACAGGAATCTTTCCGGATATGCTTGGAGTCCTTCTATCGGACCAATTTCTTTTAATGCATCAGAAATTTGTGCGAATGGAAATTGTACGGGAGCTTTTCCAACAGGAGGAGCAGTTACTAGTAATCACACTGCAAAAGTAGTTTATGTAAGCAATGGACTAGCAAAAATAAATGGTTGGGCAAGAGCACTTTCTGCTTGTGATTTTAACGGAACTACTTGTACAACAAATGGAGCAGGATCTGATGCAGGTGGTTGGGATGGATGGATAAAGTTTGATGGAAGCACAGGCTCAACTTTTGTTGATGGTGGTTT
>JAQVLU010000023.1:3421-7074 GCA_028703995.1 Minisyncoccota bacterium | reverse complement strand
TATTTTTTCATTATTTATAATTATATGCTAAAACTTTTTTTAATTCAATCCAATCTTTTAATGAAAGTTTTTCTGCTCTTATCCCTATATCAAGTTTAGTTTTCAAAAAAGCTTCTTCTAATTTTTCTTTTTCTATTTTTAAAACAGAAGCTAAATTATTAATCATTTTCTTTCTTGGAGAAGAAAAACCAGCCTTAATTAGTTGAAAGAAAAACCTATCCCCTTCTTCGTATTTTCTATTAGGAATAATTTTAATTAAAGCACTGTTAACTTTTGGGCTAGGCCAAAAAGAATTCTTAGAAATAGAAAAACAAAGTTTCGGCTCGGCATAATATTTAACAGCTATAGACAAAATATTTCCTTCTTTAGAGCAAATTCTTTCTGCCACTTCTTTTTGAATGACTAAAAAGATTTCTTTTGGCTGATTAGAAGTTTCAAGTAAGTGTCTTATCAAATTAGAAGTTAAGTAGTAGGGAATGTTTGCAATTATTTTATATTTAGAAATATCATTTTCTTTTATGTAGTCTAAAATATCAGCTTCAATAACTTTTGTATTTTTAAAATTAAAATCATTTAAAATTTTTGTAAAAAGCGTGTCTTTTTCTATCCCTAGAACAGAACTAGCATGCTTATCTAATTCTTTGGTAATCATCCCTAACCCCGGACCAATTTCTAAAAGATTGTCTTCCTTTTTTATTTCAGTTGCCTTAACAATATTATCGATAATGTTTTGATCTATTAAAAAATTCTGGCCTAAAGATTTCTTAGGATGTAAATTGTATTTTTCTAATATTTTTGTAATTTCTTCTTTATTGCTCATGTTTTTAAAGTATAACATAAAGGCTTTAAAAAGAGTAATTTTGCTTGACTTTTCCTATTCAAAACTGTTAAGATTAGAGTATATTAATAATTAGTAAGTAATAAGAATATTAGTATTTTAGACGATAAATCCTTCAGTGCAAAAGTGATTGAAATGAGGGGAAAAGCCTTTAAAGCTTTTCATAAAAAAAGAATAATTTTTCTAATCTTAACGATAGCTATTATTGCTAATTTTTCTGTTTCTAACATTAATAACAATAAAGTTATTGCCTCTCCTGAAAAAGCTTTTGTAAGCTTAGTCCCAGAAGTAATGACGCCAACAGAGAATATGATTATTGAAAATGGTTCTATTCTAGCTTCTTCTAATTCTCCTCTCTTTGTAAACAATATGAGCTTCGGAGTAAAGTTTAGCGAAGCAAACGAAGAAACTCTTAAAAAAGACATCATTTATCATACGGTTAAGGAAGGAGACACCATTTCATCTGTTGCTGAAAAATACAACATCTCTTTGGAAACTATTTTACTTGCTAATGAAATCAGTAAAACAACAGTTATTAAAGCAGGACAAAAATTAATCATACTTCCTACTGAGGGACTTTTGCACATGGTTTTAAAAGGAGATACTATTTCATCTATTGCTAAAAAATATCAATCTACTTCAGAAGACATCATTTCTTTTAATGAGCTTGCTGATGCAAATGATATCTATATTGGAGACATTTTACTTATTCCTAATGGAAAGATGCCAAAAACAGTAACCACAAACAATCCTACTTCGGGATATACTAGTATTGCTTCTAATTACTTTATTGCTCCAACTAAAGGAACAATCACTAATCTACTTCACTATTACAACGCCATTGATGTTGCAAACAGTAAAGGAACTCCTATTGTTGCTGCCGCTTCTGGGACGGTTCAAAAAGCTAAATATGCTTGGCCTTCTGGTAACTATGTGACTATTCTTCACCCTAACGGAGTTGTTACTTATTACGGACATTTATCATACTTCACAGTTAGCGTTGGCGAGAAAGTAGCTCAAGGAGAAATTATCGGATACATGGGAAATACTGGTCTTTGTATCTCTCTTGGTGGAGATGGTTCGCACTTGCACTTTGATGTAAGAGGAGCTACAAATCCACTTGCTAAATACAGCTTAGGAACAAAAATTTCTTACTAATTAAAAAACAACCCTAACGAGTTGTTTTTTGTTTTATAAATCTAAACAAGTTAGACATTTTTTTGCTGAAGGATTAACCTTAAGCCTATCCTCTTCAATCGCTCTTCCGCAAACTTCACAAATTCCATAAGTACCTTTTTCTATCTTTTCTAAAGATTCGTTTACATTCTTTAATTTTATCTCAAGAGTATATTCTTGAGGAAGAAGATCTACAAACTCTTCTACTTCATTTGCCGCCTCCTCTGGATCAACTTCATCAGGATCAATATTAGTATATTTTGTTTTAAAGTTATTTTCACTTCCTTTTTCTTTTTCTGTAAACTCTGAAAGAAGCCTCTCAAGCTGTTTTTTTTCTTCCATTAAAAGCTCTTTTTGTTTTTCTATAAATTCTTGTTCAAACATATTTATAATATTATTAATCTAATTATTGAAGCTATAAGTAATATTAAGGCTATAAAGATAGCAAACCAGAAGATTCTCATAACTACTTTTGAGAAGGTAGATATCTTATTCATAAAAGTTTTTCTATTTCTTTAATCTTCCCCGTAATAATTGACATCTCTTCTTCTATCTTCGCATAATCTTCTTTTATTTTTCCTCTTCTTACCTTTATCTTACTTAATTTGTCTTCAAAAGTCCACCTTTGCTTTTCAAGAGACCTTCTTTCGACTTCTTTTTCCCTTCTCTTTTCTTCAATTATTCTTCTTTGAATAACATCTTCTTCTACTCTATTCTTTTCTTCAAGTTCTTTTATTGTATTTTCAATACTTGCCTCTTCTCTTTTAAGAGCTTCGTATTCAAAAGAAATAGCTTCCTTTTCTTCATTACTTGAAAGAAGGTCTTCATTAATTTTATCAAACAAACTTTCTTTGTTTTTAAGTTCTAAAAGTAAAGACTCTTTTTCTTTAAGAGAAATTGTTTTTTGAAGCTCTTTTTGAATGTTTTGTTTTTCCTCTTCTAAAATTGAAATTTCCTTTTCTAATCCCTGTTTCTTGAATTCAATTTCTTTCATTTGAAGCTTTACTGACTTGAATTCATCTTCTTTTGCATATCTTTTTTGCTCTAAAGAATCTCTGTCTTTTTCAACCTCCCATCTTTGCTTTTCTATTCTTCTTTTTTCTTCTTCGTTTGCACTACTTTCTTTATCTTCAAGGACTTGCTTCTTTTTTTCTATTTCTTTTTCTTCTTTTCTTATACCCCTAACCTCTTCTTTTATTTTTTCAAGCTCTAAAAGAGTTTTTTCAATACTTTTATCAAAAGGAATTAATTTTTCTTTAAGATCTGATTGCTCTTTCTCAATCTCTTTTAACCTTTCTTCTTTGTTGAGAGGTTTTTCCTCTTCTTTTAATTCTTCAAAGACTTCTTCTTTTTCTTCTAATTCTTTAAAAATGTCTTTTTCGTCAACTTTAGGTGCAACTACTTCTTCAACTTCCAAAGCACTTAATTCTTTAAAGATTTCTTTATCATCTTCTTCTTTTGTTTCAGGAACAACTAATTCTTCAACCTCTTCCTTTATTTCAGGAACAGGCATTTCTTCAGGCTCAGGAACATTTAGCTCTTCAAAAATTTCTTCAGGTTCTTCTTTAATTTCAGGAACAACTGCTTCTTCAAGTTCTTCTTTTATTTCAGGAACAGGCATTTCTTCAGGTTCTTCTTT
>JAQVLU010000023.1:0-3321 GCA_028703995.1 Minisyncoccota bacterium | reverse complement strand
ATTTCAGGAACAACTACTTCTTCGATTGCTGGAGTAACTTCTGCCTGCATCTTTAAAGAAATGTTTTCTGTTTCTTGTTTTTTGATTTCAACAACTTCATCTTCTTCTTTATCATTCGAAACATTGATTTCATTCCTTAAAACATTTTCATCGGTTTTGAAAGAATCTAATGATTTAATCATGTTTTCAATCTTTTCTCTTTCGCGAGCAATCTTTTCATTAATTACAGGAACGGGCTCTTCTTTTTTTATACTTAAAGTAGGCTCTTCTATATTCAAAAACTCCTCTTTCTTAAAAGAAGTTTCTTTTTCTTGAAGAGCTCGAATGTCTTTTGCCATAGTTCTTATAGCACTAGACTCAAAGAAAATCTCTTCTCCTATGTTTTCAGTCTTCTCGTCTAACTTGTTGTCCATTTTTTGCTTGTTTTAGTGAAAGGCTTATTTTCCCTTGGTTTCCTAAAGAAATTACTTTTACTTGTACCTTATCTCCTATTTTAACAATATCTGAAACTTTTGCAACCCTTTTATCATCTAGCTCAGAAATATGGATCATTCCTTCTTGTCCTTTAAGAATTTCTACAATTGCTCCAAAATCTAATATCTTTATTACAGTTCCTGAATAGATTCTTCCTACCTCTAATTCTTCTGTTAATTCACGAATCCATTTAACTGCTCTTTCCATTCCTTCTTTATTTTTAGAAGCAATATATACTTTTCCATCGTCTTCTATTTCAATAGTTACGTCACACTCATCAATAATCTGATTGATGATTTTTCCTTGAGAGCCAATAACATCTCCTATTTTCTCTGGATTGATGGTTATCATTTGAACTCTTGGAGCATATTTACTTAAATCGTCTTTTGGTTTTGAAATGACTTTTTTCATAACTTCTAAAATTTCAAAACGAGCTTTTTTAGCTTGTTCTAATCCTTCTTGAAGCATTTTTTCTGTTATTCCATCAAACTTTACATCCATTTGAAGAGCAGTTACACCCTTGTCAGTTCCAGCTACCTTGAAGTCCATATCTCCATAATGGTCTTCTGGTCCTTGAATGTCTGTTAGAATCTTATAGTTTCTTTTTGAAACAGGAATACTTGAATCTAAATCAACAATAATTCCCATAGCAATTCCAGCTACCATGTTAGAAATTGGAACTCCTCCTGCCATAAGTGATAAACAAGCAGCACAAGTTGAAGCCATTGATGATGATCCATTTGAAGATAAAACTTCAGAAACAACTCTTATTGTATAAGGAAAATTATCAAAATTAGGAATAACTGGCTCTAAAGCTTTTTCTCCAAGCCTTCCATGTCCTATTTCTCTTCTTCCAGGACCTCTACTTGGTCTTGAGTCTCCTACTGAAAATGGAGGGAAGTTATAGTGATGCATAAATCTTTTCTTTCCGTCAAACTCTACTCCTTCTAAGATTTTTTCTTCTCCAGGTCCTCCTAAAGTTAAAATAGATAAGGCTTTTGTTTGTCCTCTTACAAAAACACCTGAACCATGAACTCTTGGCAAGTAGTCAATCTCTGCAAAAAGATTTCTAATTTCGTCTAATTTTCTGTTATCTGGTCTTTGCTCTTTGTTTAAAACAAGACTGTGTAATGTTTTTTCTAAATAATTCTCTAAAAAATCCATTCCTGCGTTAACAGAAGCTGAATCATCATATTTACTCTTTAAAAATGTTTTTACTTCAGAAGCAAGTTCGTGACTATCTAATTCTTTTTCAAACCTATCTTTAAAAACAGCTAAAATTTCTGCTTCCACCTCTTCTTTTCTTTCTTTTATCTTTAACACTTTCTTTGTCTTGCCGACTTCTTTTTGTATTTGTGATTGAAAATCTAAAAGTTTAGCAATATATTCCTTTGCCATTGAAACAGCGCTCAAGATAACGCTTTCGTTCTTTTCAAAAAGTTGAGCTTCAAACATATTAAAGATAACTTCATTATCCTTGTCTTTTAAGCCTGAAACCATTAAATCAACTCCGCCTTCTTTTTCTTCATAATTAGGAAAAGCAATTAAAGCATCTTCTTTTCCTCCGATTCTTACTCCAGCAACTGGTCCGTTCCAAGGAATGTCAGAAATTAATAAAGCTAAAGAAGCTGCAAAGATACCAATAATTGCTGGTTCTGTTTCATTATCAAAAGAAAGTAAGGTTACGGTAACACTAACTTCTTTTTTGATATCTTTATCAAAAAGAGGTCTTAAGGTTCTATCAATTAATCTTGAAGTTAAAAGAGACTCATCTGATGGTCTTCCTTCTCTTCTTGTAAATCTTGAACCAAATATTTTCCCTCCAGCATAAAACTTTTCTTCATAATTTACGCTTAAAGGAAAATAGTCAATTCCATCTACATCGTTTTCACCCATAACGCAAGTCGCCAAAACAGTTGTTTCACCAAACTGCACAAAAACAGAGCCATTTGCTCTTTCTGCGAAATCATTTACAGTTACGGTTAAAGGTTTATTATTTATTTCTAAATTAAAATTTTTACTTTCCATATTAAAAGGTTAAAAAAGGTCTTTTTTAAAGACCTAGTTTCTTTACAATCTCATTATATTTTTTCTCGTCTTTGTTTTCTAGATATTTTAAAAGCTTTCTTCTTTTAGAAACTATCTTTAAAAGACCTCTTCTTGAGTGATTATCTTTCTTGTTTTCTTTAAGATGCTCTAATAATTTTTGAATTTCTTCTGTTAAAAGAGCAACTTGCACTTCCGCAGAACCTGTGTCTGTTTCGTGAATATTGTATTTCTTAATTATTTTTAATTTTTCTTCTGTTGTTAACATATATTTATTCTTTATTTTTTCTCTGTGCCCCGTGAGGGACTTGAACCCACGACCTTGAAGTTAAGAGCTTCCTGCTCTGCCAACTGAGCTAACGGGGCTTAATTTATAATATTTTCGAACCATGTGGTATCCCCTCCTAGCCCTCCTAAAAAACTTATTACTATGAATTTAGATCCATATATTAATAAGATTCCTATGGCTACAGCGAGTATAACCTCTCTTCCTTTTTTAAATTTTTCTGCACTTCCATAAGAAGTTATCATGAGTATTGCTCCCCAAACGATCAAACAAAAAGCAATTGCATTAATAATTGGAAAGACGATCCCCATAACATTATTTATTAATGTAAAGAAGCTATCTACATTGCATTCTGCTCCTGTGCAAGGAACGACTCCGTCTGCAAATGCAACTGAATTAATAAAAAGAAGAATAAAAATTCCTATAAAAAAGAAAAATATCTGTTTTCTATTTAATAATACAGGCATTGCTTACAATATAACCTAAAACGTTATAAAAATCAATAGTTTAGAGAA
>JAQVLU010000022.1 GCA_028703995.1 Minisyncoccota bacterium | reverse complement strand
TTAATTAATTTTTTAGAAAAGTTTTTTGGATGAGGCGAAGTAAATCTAATCCAAAAATCAAAAGGAAGATCATTTACCATTTTTAATAAATCAGAAAAATCAACTCCTTTAAAATTGTAATCATTAACATTTTGCCCTAAAAGCCAAACTTCTTTCGCTCCTTTTAAAAGAGCCTCCTTAGCTTCCTTTATTATCTCTTTATAGTCTCTACAAATAAGAGGGCCTCTTGTATAAGGAACGGCGCAATAAGTACAAAAGTTTTCACAACCATTTGAAATAGGAATGTTCGCAACAAAATCAAACTCTCTTTTTGGATAAATGTTTAAATAATCTTTAGGGTAAGAGAAACTTTCCTTGCTCAATATTTTATATAAACTACCTAAATCTTTAATGTTTAAAATATAATCAAAAGTATTCTCAAGTTTCTTTTTATCAAAATCTAAAACACAACCAGTTAAAATTGTTTTAGCTTTTAATTTTTTAAACTTTGGAGTTAGACCAAAAATTCTATCAACCGCTGATTGCCTCACAGAACAAGCCACAACAATTATTAAATCCGCCTCTTCCATTTTAGAGGTTTTTACATATTTTAAATCAGAAAGAACTGACGCAATTCTTTCTGCGTCAGCTAAATTCATTTGACATCCAAAAATAGATAAAAAATATTTACTCATAGAAGTCCGTTAGTTGAACCTTCTTTTTTAATACAAGAAGAAGCGTTTTTAAAACCAAGGTTAATTGCTTTTAAAACATCATCATTCTTAATTAAAGAAGAAATGAAGGCTGAGTTAAAGGCATCTCCTGCACCCGTCTTATCAATCGCTTTTATTACCTTTGATTTTTCAATATATATTTTTTCTTTGTATACTACCGTAACTCCCCGGTCTCCTTTCGTCATAACGATAGTTCCTTTGTATAATTTAATTAAATCTTTAATTATTTTATCTTCATCCTGATATTTATTTTTTGTTAAAATTGAAGCTTCTTCTTGATTAAGCATCAAAACATCAACCTTATCAAGAATATTTTTTAAGTTTTTAGAAGGAAGAGAAAGCTGACTATTGCCAGGATTAAAAGCGACTTTAATCTTATTTCTAAAAGCAAAATCAATAATGGTTTGAGTTTTTGAAGCAGACTTCCCTGAAAGCGGAGCTAAATAGAACCACTTTGCTTTTGAAAGTTTTTCTACTTTAAAACCTTCTGAAGCTCCTCTATAAACCATAACGGTTCTGTCTTTTCCTTTTAAATTAAAAATTACAGAACAGTTTGTACTTGCTTTTACTACTTGAATTAATTTTGTCTCTATCTTAAGTTTTTTTAATTTGTTAATAATTTCACTACCTAAAATATCATCTCCCACTGAACCAAAGTAAGCTACCTTAAACCCTTGCCCTTTAAAAGTATGCGCAGAGTTAACTCCTCCTCCGCCAATATTAAAACTTGTTTTTTTAAGTCCAATCTTTGAACCTAAATTGAAAGCGATCGCTTCCCCTGAAATAAAATCAGAAGAAGGAATTAAACTCATTTCCTTTGGGGTTAAATAAATATCCCAAGTAGCAGAACCAAAAGTGATAACATCGTATTTGTTTACCATAAAAATTTCTTTCTAGTTTTTACTCCGTCTAATTTAATAATTGTTTTAATCACTGAATCTGGATTAAGTGATATAGCTGAAATATTTCTTTTCATAATGAACTCAGCAAAGTCAGGATAATCAGAAGGGGCTTGTCCACAAATTCCACAATACTTTTTTCTTTTTCTACAAACTTGAATTGCTTGATCTATTAATTTCATAACCGCTTCGTTTTTTTCATTTCCAAGGTGTGCTAAATCACCATTATCTCGATCTAATCCTAATGTTAATTGAGTTAAGTCGTTAGAACCAATACTGAACCCATCAAAAATATCTAAAAACTCGTTCGCTAAAATTACATTTGCAGGAATTTCACACATCACATAAACTGGCATTTTTTTATCGTCTAAGCCAAATTTATTAATCAAATCTCTAACTTGTTTTCCTTCACTAATTGTCCTACAGAATGGAACCATAACACAAACATTCTCGAGTCCAAATTCTTTCCTTACTTTTAAAATTGCTTCACATTCAAGTTTGAAAGCTTTTTGAAATTCTGGATCAATGTATCTTGAAGCTCCTCTAAATCCCATCATTGGATTTTCTTCTTCGCTCTCAAAAAGTCTTCCACCAATTAAATTTCTATACTCATTTGTTTTAAAATCAGAGAACCTTACAATAACTTTTTTGGGATGAAATGCCGCTCCAATCTGAGCTACTCCTTCAGCTAGTTTATCAATATAGAATTTCTTTTTGTCTTGAAAACCTAAAGTAGCTTCTTCTATTTTCTTTCTTTCGTCTTTAGTTAATTTAGATTTAATTTTATCGTAATAGCATAAAGCTAAAGGATGAATTCCAATTTTATTCGCAATAATAAATTCTTCACGAGCAAGTCCAACTCCATCAACTGGTAAAAATGAGTACTGAAAAGCAATATCTGGAGCACCAATATTTAAACAAATATCTGTTTTTAAATCTGGTATTTTATCTAAATTATATTTTTTAGAAGTATAAGGTATTTTACCTTTAAAGATTCTTCCTTTTTGTCCTTGAGTACAATCAACGGTTACTAAGTCTCCTGTCTTAAAAGTTTTTGTAGCTTCTTTTGTTCCAACAATACAAGGAATTCCAAGCTCTCTTGAAATAATAGCTGAATGACAAGTCTTTCCCCCCTCGTCCGTAATCACTCCTCCAGCAATTGTCATAATACTATTCCAATCAGGGTCAGTCATTTTGGTTATTAAAACTTCACCTTCTTTAAAGTCTTTCATATCTTTTGGATCTAGAATAACCCTCACTTTCCCTATTCCAATTTTATTTCCTACTGCAATTCCATATAAAGATGGCTCTTTATTAGAATCAATTGTATATTCTCTGTAAAAGTGTCCTTCTTTGTTTGAATGCACTGTTTCTGGTCTAGATTGAACAATGAATAATTTTCCTGTTTTTCCATCTTTTGCCCATTCAATATCTTGAGGTCTTCCATAGTGATTTTCAATCACACAACCCCATTTTGCAAGAGTCAAAACTTCTTCGTCAGTTAAAGACATTATATTCTGATCTTTCTTATTAACCGCGACTTCTTTCAAACCACCCTTATTTGAATAAATATATTTTCTGTTTTTTCTACCTAAGCTTTTTGAAATAATAGATTTGTATCCTTCAGTTAAACCTGTTTTAAAAACAAAGAATTTGTCTGGAGTTATTCTTCCTTTTACAATCATTTCTCCAATACCCCAAACAGAATTAATAATTACTGCTTTATCAAATCCTGTTTCTGTATCAATCGTAAACATAATTCCTGATGAAGCTAAGTCAGATCTAACCATTTTTTGAATACAAGCTGATAAATATACTTCGAGTTGCTTAAAACCTTTTTCTCTTCTATATGAAATTGCTCTATCAGTAAACAGCGAAGAAAAACAATTTTTAACAGCTTTTAAAACTTCTTTTTCAGTAGATATATTTAAATAAGATTCATGTTGTCCTGCAAAAGAAGCGTCTGGTAAGTCTTCAGCTGTAGCAGAAGATCTAACCGCAACATCAGCATTTTTTCCATACTCTTTTTCAAGCTTATTGTAAGCTAAAAGAATATCTTTCTCTAAATCTTCTGGAAATTTTCCTTTTGAAATCCACCCCCTAGCTAATTTACCTGCTTTTTGAATGTTTTCTAATTTTTTTAAATCTAAATTATGAAACAGTTTTTCAAGTTTAACATCTATTTTATTATAATTAATAAAATACTTATAAGCATCAGCGGTTGTTGCAAAACCATTTGGAATATTAATTCCTTTTTTAGATAAAAGCGAATACATTTCTCCAAGTGAAGCGTTCTTACCACCTACTCTTCCTACATCAGTTTTCCTTAATTCAGAAAACCATAAAATTGTTTCTTTTTTCATATAATATAAATTAATAACGACTAATAAATAAAACGTATAAACCTATGCCTAAGAACAATAAAGCAAAAATCACATCAAGCCAAAAATTAGATGATCCTTTTTTATTATTTTTCATAAGTCAAATATCTTATAACTTTAACAGCTTTTTTAATTTCTGTTATATTAACTATCTTATTTTTTTCAACAATACTAACCGCTTTCTTGAATGATTCTCCGCCAACAAAAGAGGCGATGATTGGTTTTCCATATTTCTTTTGTAGCTTTACAATTATTTTAGCAGTTTTTTCTGGTTCTGTCATTATCTGCAATCCTTGAATAACTAAAAGACAATGAATATCTTTCTGTCTAAGCATCGCTTCCATAACTATTTCATATTTATCTGCCAAAGCGTCTCCCAAAACATCAAAAGGATTTTTGCCTTCATTTAGCTTAGGAACCTTTATTTTTAAAGCATCAAAATAATCTACCGCAAGCACTCCAAAACCACCCCCATTAGTAACAATACCGACTCCATTTAAGCAAGGCTCGTTAAAAGAAAAAGTCTTTGCAGTTAAAAGAAGTTCTTCTATTGAATCAACCTCAATTACTCCTGCTTGTTTAAAAACAGAACTATAAATTTTACTATCTCCAGCGAGTGATCCTGTGTGAGTTAGGGCAGCACTTTTTCCAAGTTCTGTTTTTCCAGATTTCAAAACAATAATTGGTTTTATTTTAGAAACCTTTGACGCCACCTCTAAGAACTTTCTTCCGTCTTTTATTCCTTCAATATAGATTGCAATAACTTTAGTTTCTTTGTCTTTGACTAAATAATCAAGATAGTCTGATAAATCTAAACCCGCTTCATTCCCAAAAGAAACAATTTTTGAAAAACCATAATTTTCTGTTCGAGCAATATCAATAACGGAATCAATGATAGCTCCCGACTGAGACAAAAAGGCAATATTTCCTTTTTTAGGTATAAAAGGAGCAAAAGAAGCGTTAAGATTATTCTTTGTATTAAGAATCCCTAAACAATTTGGTCCTACTAAAGGAATATCTTTTAAAATCTCTTTTAATTCATTTTCTCTTTCCTTATTATTATTTTCAGAAAATCCGGCCGAGATAACAATCACTCCTTTTACTTTTTTTAAAGCACATTCAGTGGCAACTTTATTAACCACTGCGCAAGGAACCGCAATAATCGCTAAATCAACTTTTTCTTTAATGTCTAAAATTGATTTATATGTTTTTCTTTTAAAAATCTTTTTACTCTTTATATTTACAAAAAAGATTTTCTTTTTTGATTGAAGTAAGTTTAAAGCAATTCCAGAGCCAACTGTTTTTGGTTCTTCTGAAGCTCCTATAAAAGCAATTGTTTTTGGATTAAAAATATAGTTAAGCATTTTTTTTAATAATTATTCTAAAGTCAGCAATATTAATTTCTTTTTCGTTTAAAAAGACTGGATTAAAATCAATAGAAACAACCTCTTTTTCTTTTAAAGCAAGCTTTGATAAATTGAGTAAAAGTTCTGCTAGCTTGTTCAAATTAACTTTCTTTTTACCTCTAAAATTTGTTAAAACTTCAAATGATTTAATTTCTTTTATCATTTCTAAAGCGTCTTTTTTATTTAAAGGACAAACTCTAAAGCTAACGTCCTTTAAGATCTCCACAAAAATTCCTCCAAGTCCAAACATAATAATTGGCCCAAAAGTATTATCATGTGCCATTCCAACAACAACCTCCCTTCCGTCAAATTGTTTTTGAACCATCATTCCCTCTTTATCTTTAAACTTTTTATCTAAAGAATCATAAACATCAGCTAGTTCATTTACGTCATTAATATTTGTGATAACAGCTCCTTTTTCTGTTTTATGAACTATTTTATCTGAAAAAACTTTTAAAATGACAGGAAAACCAATCTTCTTTGCAAACTTAAGAACACTTTCTTTATCATTAAAAATATCTGTATCTTTTATGATAATATTGTACTTTTTAAATAATTCTTGACTATCTTTAAAATTAAGTAAATTCATTTTATTATTTTCAAAAACTCTTTTTTGTTTATAGACGCCCCACCAACTAAAATTCCATCCGTTACTTTTAATATCTCCTTTGCGTTTAAAGAATTAACACTTCCACCGTATAAAACCTTGGCGTCTGGAACTATTTTTTTAATTAAATTAAAACTATTGATGATGTCTTTAATCTCGCAAACTTTTCCTGTACCAATTGCAAAAACTGGTTCGTATGCAATAATTATACCTTTAGTTTGAGCGTCTTTCAAGCCCTCCTTTAATTGCTTTTTCAAAACAACATCTCTCTTTTCTCCTGCATTTTCCCCAACACACAAAACAGGTTTTACCTTGTTTTTTATACAAAGTTTAATTTTATGATTAACAATTCTATTAGTTTCTCCAAAAATATGTCTTCTCTCAGAATGTCCAATAAGAATGTATTTGCATCCAACATCTTTAAGCATTTTAGAAGAAACAGCTCCAGTGTATGGCCCTTCGGTTCTGCAAAAACAATTCTGTGCTCCTAAAATATAGTTCTTACCTTTTTCTAAAAAAGGAAACGGTGGACACAAGACAACAGTATGCTTTGTTTTAATATCATAAGCCTTGAAAAGTTCTTGAGCCTTCTTTTTTGTTAACGGATTCATTTTAAAATTTGCGATAATGATTTTTTTCATATATTAATAATTCCTAAAGTTGTTAATATGATAATAAAAGAAGCGACTAAGCTTCCTAATGTAATTAAAAAAAAGGATCTTCTAAAAGATATTCCGAATAAGAAAGCGCACAAACAAGCTGTCCAAGTTCCTGTTAAAGGAAGAGGGATCGCTACTAAAATAAAAAGAGCAAGGTCTCTATAACTTTCAAACTTCTTTAAATTTTTTCTGCGAGTTCTTTCAAAAAGCCAAGTGATAAACTTCTTAAAAAAAGAAGAGTGCTTTACTAAAAAATCAGAAACTACTTCTAAAAAAGTTAAAAGAAAAACACAAATAAAAGTGTTACCTAAAAAAGAAATTAAAAAAACTTGCCAAACAGGAAGATTAAAAAGAACTATTCCCATTGGAATAGACGCCTTCATTTCGAATACCGGCACCATTGAAATTAAAAAAACTTGAAATAAATCATTCATATTACAAGTATTATATCACGCCTTTAAAAAAAATTAAACTACTTAAAAGAAAGACTATTTAATCTTTGATC
>JAQVLU010000021.1 GCA_028703995.1 Minisyncoccota bacterium | reverse complement strand
ATTATCCTACAGTACTTCCTATTTGATAAAGCGGTAAGAAAACTGCTGCCACAAGTATCCCCACCATACCCGCTAATCCTAATATTAAAACTGGTTCAATAATATTAGAAATAGAATCAACGAAAGTTTCAATTTCTGTTTTATAAAATCTAACAACATTCATTAATGTTTCAGATATTTTTCCGGTACTCTCTCCTACCGCAATCATTTGTACAAATAAAGGTGAAATATATTTTGGATATTTTACTAAACCATCAGATATTTTTTTACCTTTCAAAACTCCATCTCTTGTTTCTAAAATTATCTTCTGATAAATATCATTTCCAATAAGATCCCCTGTTACTTCTAAAGCTTCTGTAATTGGCTTTCCAGAAGATAATAAAGTTGATAAGTTTTCAGCGAAACGATTCATACAAACATTCTTCTGAAAATTTCCAATAATTGGAAGTTTGAGCATAAGCTCATCAGTAACTGTTTTTCCTTCTTTTGTTTTTGGATAATAAGCAATAAAAGAAACAATTCCTATAAAAAGAAACAATACAATCCACCAATAATTAATTGCGAAATTAGAGACCCCAATAACAATTTTTGTCACTAAAGGAAGTTCCTTTCCAGAACTCTCTAAAACTTCAACAAGTCCAGGAATAATGTATACGATAACAACAAGAAAAATTATAGTAAAAACTACTAAAACAACAATTGGATAGATCATCGCCCCCATTGTTTTTGATTTAATATAATATTCATTCTCGAGATGATCTGCTATTTTCTTTAAAACTTCTGGTAAGGTTCCTGAAATCTCTCCGGATCTAATCATGTTAACATAGAAAGAAGAAAAAACTTTTGGATACCTTGAAAAAGATTTAGACATCGTAACTCCTTCTCTAATATCAGATGCTATTTTAAATATCTTTTCTTTAAAAGCTTTGTTTGTAATTTGATCTCCTAAAGCTTCAAGTGCTTTTGCTGGAGGAACATTGCTTTCAATCATAATTGATAACTCTCTTGTAAACATTACAACTTCTTTAGAGGAAATCATTTCAAACATTTTTATTTCCATGTTCAAAGAACCTATTTTTGTTTCCTCGCTAACTGAAGTTGGATAAAGACTATTTTTATGCAACAAGTCAACCGCGACTATTTTAGAAATAGCTTCTATAGTTCCCTTTTTAATCTCCCCCTCTTTTGTTCTTGCTTGATAAGTAAACTTCATATTAATTTAATTAATTCCTGAGGGTTAGTTGAAAAACTGCTAGCAGTATCAATACTAACTACTCCTGATTTAATGAGCTCTGCGAGTGATCTATTCAAAGAAACCATTCCTTCTCCAAAAGAAGTTTCTAAAACTAAAGGAATTTCAAAAACTTTATCATTTCTTATTAAATTAGAAACTGCATCATTATTAAATAATATTTCACAAGCTGGAACAACTCCTCCATTTACTTTAGGAACTAATCTTTGAGAAACAATTCCAATTAAAGATCTTGATAATTGTGATTTTACTTGATTTTGTTGTTCTCCTGAAAAAGAATCTAAAATTCTATAAAGGGTTTGAGCAGCGGAATTAGTGTGCAGTGTCGCAAAAACTAAATGACCTGTTTCCGCAGCGGTTATAGCTGTCTCCATAGTTTCTTTGTCTCTCATCTCTCCTACCATAATCACATCTGGATCTTCTCTAAAAGTAGCCTTAAGTGCTTTTTCAAAAGAAAGGGTGTCTCTATGTAATTCTCTTTGAGAAATAATGGATTTATTTTGATCAAATAAATATTCAATTGGATCTTCAATCGTAATGATGTGTTTGGTTTGAGTATTATTAATTTCATTTATAATAGCAGCAAGCGTGGTACTTTTTCCATGAGAAGAAGGTCCGGTTATTAAAACAAAACCTTGTTGATATTTACAAAAATTATATAAAACTTGTGGTAGATTTAATTCGTGCAAACTTCTTATTTTTTCTGGAATAAGTCTTAAAGCAACACTGATATAACCTCTTTGAAAAAAAACATTTATTCTAAATCTTCCTTTTTCTCCAAAATTATAAGAAAAATCAATTTCTTTTTCTCTTAAAAATTCTTGTTTTTGCTCTTCAGTCATTAAAGCAAAGGCAAGTTCTCTTGTATCTTCTTCTGTAAACAAGCTTTCGTTCTCAAAAGGAATAAGCTCTCTATTCAATCTTATTATTGGAGGTTTGCCTACAGTAATATGAAAATCAGAAGCCTTTTTTGAAACAACTACTTCTAATAATTTTTTTAAATATAATTTGTAATCTATGTTCATATTTGTTCTCCTTCAGTTACTCTTAAAACTTCTTCCATTGAAATCTTTCCCTCTAAAGCTTTTAAAATAGCGTCTTGTCTCATGTTAATCATTCCTTGTCTGCTTGCTTCCGCCTCAAGCGCTGAATCAACTGGATTTTCAACAATAATTTTTTCTAAAGGTGAAGTCATTTTTAAAATTTCAAAAATTCCAACTCTTCCTTTTTCTCCTTTATTATTACACTTTTTACATCCTTTAGAACGATAAAGATATATTTTATTCGGAATCTTAATTTTCTCTCGTTGCTCTTTTTTAATCTTACTAAGTTCGCTAATAATCATTTTTTCTATTTTAGGAAGTGGTTCTATTTTTTCAATACAATGAGGGCAAAGCTTTCTCGCTAGTCTTTGTCCAATAGAAATATTTAAAGAAGATGGAATTAAAAAAGGTCTTATCTTCATATCAATCAACCTCGAAATAACTCCAACAGCATTGTTCGTGTGAATAGTAGAAAGCACAATATGTCCAGTTAAAGCAGCGTTTGTGGCTAATGAGGCGGATTCTTCATCTCTAATTTCTCCAACCATAATAATATCTGGGTCTTGTCTAACAACAGATCTTAAACCTCTAGCAAAAGTATATCCTATCTCTGGTCTTATCTGTGATTGGTTTACTCCAGAAACAAAATACTCAATCGGATCTTCCAAAGTTACGATATTAACATCCGGTTTATTTAATTGTTGAAGTATGGAATAAAGAGTAGTTGTTTTACCAGAACCAGTAGGACCAGTTGATAAAATCATTCCGTATGGTCTAATTATTTGTTCTTTAATAATTTCTAAATTATTTTCTGATAATCCAATTTCTTTATATGACCTTAATCCTTCATTTGGATCCAAAATTCTGATTACAACTTTTTCTCCTAACTTTGTTGGAAATGTTGAAACTCTGAAATCAATTTCTTTTCCACTAATTTTAGTAGAAAATCTACCATCTTGTGGCATTCTTGTTTCATCAATCCTTAATCTAGATAAAATTTTAATTCTTGCTACAATCGCTGCGTGTGTGGCTAAAGGAACTTTTAATGTGTCTTCAAGGTTTCCATCGATCCTAAATCTAATTTTGACTTCTTTACTATTTGGCTCAATGTGAATATCAGAAGCTTTTCCTTCTACTCCATTTCTTAAAATTGCAGCCACCATTTTAATTATTGGCGCCTGATCTTCTAATAATTCTGAGGTATCTATTTTTTCATCGTCCTCATTTAAAAAAACCATTTCAGATTCTTTTTCTCCCCCAAGTTCATTCAAAGCTTCTCCAATCACCTCTTGCATATCTCTGTACTTCTTTAAAATTTCTTCAAAGTCTGCTTCTGAAATTAAATATATTTTTACCTCTATTTTATGTTGTCTTGCTAAAAAAAGTAAAACTTCTTTAGCTTTAATATCTTTTGGTTCAAGCATTCCCACTTCTAAAACTCCTTCGATTAATCGGAGGGGAATCATTTTGTAGTACTTTGCTGATTCTTCTGGGATAATTGCTAAAACCTCATCTTGTACCTGAAGCTCTAAAACATTTTCAAAAACAGGTGTTTCTAAAAGTTCACTTTTTAAAGAAAGTAGTTTTTCTGAACTCATTAATTCTTTTTTTAAAATAGCTTTTTCTTCACTAAGATTAGAAGACTTCATCTCTAAAAGAGTGCTACTTAAAACCTCCTCGTTAATTAAGTTTCTTTTTAATAATTCTTCTAAAAGCATTTTACCATTCTTTATAATAATCAACTTCTTTAGGAGAAGTTACATCTTCTTCTACTACTGGAACATCTTCTTCTATTGGAGAGATAATTTCTTCCTCTACCACTTCTAAAGTTTTTCTTTGTTCTTCTAATTTTGAAAGAAGGTTTTTCTTTTCAGATGAGGTATACAAAGAAGACTCATTAATGATGGTTTTCATATTTTCTATTTCTTCAATAGTGCTAATTCTCAAAATCACTTTTACAACCGCTAGTTCTATCTCCGAAGAAGAAACTATCTCAAAAGGATTTACCCTTCCTGGCTCTATTATTTCAGGATCAACCTCCGTGTCAGAAGCAGAGAAAAATCCTGATAAAACAGGAATTCCACTGAACTTCTCTAAAGCTTGAAACTCTTCTCCTTTTAAAAAATCAAAATCAATAACAATTGGTTGAAACATTTGTGCTGATTCTATAATTTCATTTTGTGAACTAAAAACTCCTGTTTTAAAAACAATAAAAACTAAAATCCCAACAATAAGAACTATCGCTGGTATGAGTAATTTACTTGAAAATATTTTATTGTTGTTTTCGTTTCTAAAGTCAATAGCCATATTATTTTTTAGAAGGAATTGTTCCTTCAACCTTAAAATTTAAATAACTAGAATCCATAATATCTCCTTGCTCGCTATAACCTTCGCCTTGATTAACGCTCCCTATTTCTATGCTGTTTATTTTAATCACTAAAGCTTGTCTATCAAAAATATCAAGTAAATTTAAAAAATAATTATAGTCTCCCGTAAGATCAAAAGAAATATTGATTTCTGATATAGTTCCCTTATCTTCCACGCCTTCCTTAACTTCAAAACTTTCTTCCACGCCTTCTATGCTAAGAGAATTTAAATACAAACCACTTCTTACAACAAGTTTATTAAAATAAGCTTCCATGTTATGAATAAAAAAAGGTCCGTCCATAAAATTAGCGTCTATTTTTTTAGAAACATTATCCCAACCAAGCTCTGCTAACTTTTCTGCATTATAAGAAACATCATTAAAATAATTCGTCGTATTCTCAAGTTTAAATTCTAGATCAGAAATTTCTTTATCTAAAGCTGACATTTTTTCAAATTGAGGTAAAACTAAAAAATAGAAGAAAGCAATACTTGCAACTATTAAAACAATTGAAATTGTTAAATATGGTAAATTATTGTTGTTCATTTTTTTTAAATAATTCGGGATTAATATTAAGTTCTAAATCAAAATTGACAATGCCACCTTCCGATACTTCGATATTAGATATAGTATAGCTCAAAATATCTTTTTTTGCATCTAGTAAAATTAATTGTTGCATCACGCTTTGGAGAGTATCTGTCTGCGCTTTTATATTAAGCTTAGATCCGCTAACATCAATCGATAAAGACAAAAAGGCTACTCTTGGATAAACCCATGAACTAAAAACATTAAAAAATTCATCGAAATCAACTTTTTCGTCATATATTTTTTTAAATTCTTTCAATTTACTTTCTGCTTCTAAAACATAATCACGCTCTTTCTGTTGTTCTTCCGTTCCTTGCTTTGCAAGTTCAATATTAACACTAGATATTCTAGCGCTTTTTTGAGGTATTTTAGAAAATTGATTATAAGTAAAAATAATTAAAACAATAAATGTCAAAACTATTGAAATAATAAATAATATTTTCTTCCATGTTGGTGTCTCTTCTTTTGAATATAAATCAAGTGCCATATTTAATCTTCAAACTTTTTTAATGCTTCTCCTAATGCAATGCTAAAAGTACTTTCTATCTCTGGTAACATTTCTTTCAATTCAGGTGGATAGAAAATATTTTCAAAAGCATTACTGTTTTTAACTTCTAAATCTTTAAAATTGTTTCTGAAATAATCAAGTAGCCCAGCCATATTCGATAAACCTCCGGAAAGAACAATTTTAGTTACCTTTCCGTTCTTAAGTTCAAAATCTGAAATAACATTTTTTACTTTGTCTAAAATAATCGCTAGAATAGGACTAATAGCATCAACAACTTTTTTGTCACGATTCTTTAAGCCTGAATTCATCTTTATTTTTTCCGCCTCTCCCAAATCAATACTTAAGGCTTCGGCAATACTGTAAGTACAATCTTTTCCAGCAACATCAAACGAAACACTCATAATTAAATAGCCATTGCTAATAATACTTATCGTTGTACTTTGCGAACCTGTTTCTACTAAACAAATATTCCCTTCTGTTTTTGCAATAACAGCTCTTTTCAATCCCATTACCTCTGCTTCAAGAGAAAGAAGAGTTAAACCACAATTCTCCGCTATCTTTTTGTATCCTGAAATAAGTGCCTTAGAAATAGCCATAATTAAAATCTTGTTCTCTCCTTCTTTTTCATTTACCGTTCCTCCTATAAGCTCCCAATCCAAAACAACTTCATTTAAAGGAATTGGAATGTGTTTTTTTGCTTCAAAATTAACCGCTTCTGCTAATTCACTTTTAGTCATTGGTGGAAGAGTGAAAGTAGTAAAAAAAGTGGCAAAATCAGGAAGAGAAAAAACCGCTTCTTTAGTTTTAATCTTAGCTTCCTCTAAAATAGCTTTTATAGCAGAAGAAACATTCCTTAAGGAAGGTAATAAAGTTCTTTTATCAAAATAATAGAAAGAATCTTTTTTAACATTACAAACCTTTAATCCTCCGTAATTTTGTAAAACAACTCTGTCTTTTTCTTTTAAAAGCTCTACTATTTTAATTCCTTTTGACCCTATGTCTATTCCAAGTGACGATATTTGTTTTTTCTTATTTAATATCCACATTTATTTACCCTATTAATATTTTAGTATATAATAACATAAATGAAAAATATATACAAATACTTTTTAAATTTAATATTTCCTAAAAAATGTATAAACTGCAAGCGCGAAGGTTCTTTTTTTTGTGAAGACTGTCTTTCTCTAATCGAACTAAATCAAATTCAGTACTGCGCTTGCTCAAAGAATCCTCAGAAAGGAATTTTAAGATGCAATAACTGCCCTTCTAATATTTCTTGCGTTTACACTGTTTTAAACGAAAAACAATACTTGGCAAAAAAACTATTTTTAAAAGCGCAAAAAATTCCTGAATTAAATCTTTATCTTTCTTATCTTATTATATCATACATTAAAAATGTAGTAAATATAAAATTAGATAATA
>JAQVLU010000020.1 GCA_028703995.1 Minisyncoccota bacterium | reverse complement strand
TATTTCAACAATGAAGATAATCTTTTTAAACAAGAAGACGACGAAAATCTTCCTAATAGAAGCGAAGAAGTTGTTCCTTTCAATGAAGAAATAACAGACTATTTCAACAATGAAGATAATCTTTCTGAACAAAATGAAAGCAAAGCAGTCATTGAAGGAGCTAAAATTATTGAAGAAAATTTAGATGGCCAATACGGAGAATTATCAGAAGATAAACAAAGTCTTTTTAAGAGGTTTAAAGAAGCTTTAAAGAATAAAGATACTCAGAAGAAAATAATTTTAATTTCTTTAGCTGTTGGAGTTTCTGTAACTGTTCCTGGCGCTTCAATCATGATGGGGGGAGGACTTTTTGGACTAGGTGCTGGTTTGTCAGTTCCTTTTTTTGAAGCCTTAGGACTTGGTTCTGCATCAGCTGCTTTCGGAGGACCTCTTGGAGCCGTTATACTTTTTAGTGCCGTTTCAAAGGGTCTAGGAAAAGTTTTTAAAAAGAAAGAAGAAGAACCTCAAGGTTCTTTCGGGAAATATGTTGAAAGTGTTGCAGAAAATATTGAAGCATTTAACGATGAAAAACAAGGTAGATTTAGTGGACTTAAGAATTTTTTTAAGAGAAACAAAAAAGAGGAAAATCAAGAACAAGTAATAGAAAAGAGTATTTAAAAAACAAAACTATGATTTTTAAAGAAACATTAATTAAAAGATTACAATTAGAAAACGCTTCTAAAAAAGAGCAACTCGCAATTTTAGAAAAAACAGCTGATTTAGTTATGGATAAGACTTTAATTAGATTAATGAAAGAGATGAGTGAGGAAGAGGCAAAACAAATGAACGATCTTTTAAATGATCAAAAAGAAAAAGAAGTTGCCATTTTTCTTTACAAAAAGTTTCCTAATATCAACGACATTTTTGACGAAGAAATTGAGAACATAAAAGAAGAATTAGTAAAACAAAATGGAAAATAATTTTGAAAAATTTGAATCTAATTTTGAAAGAAAAGAAAGACTTCCGGAAACAAGAAATGATGTTTTCAAAAAAGAAGATTTAGATTACAAAAAAGCAGAAGAAGAACTTTCTTCAATGTTTCAAGGTGAGAAAAAAGGAATTGAAGTTGAGGAAGAGATAAAAGAAGATCCAAGAATAGAAGAACTTCTTGTTTTGTCTTTTGAGAAAGGGGAGGAAGTAGCGGTTAAAAAGGCTGAATCTTTTAACGATCCTTTTCTTTTAGATGCTTTTCACGACAGATTAGCAGAAGAAATTAAAAAAAGAAAACTATGACAAACGAACCTCAAAACAACGATTCATATAGAGAAATCATTTCAGAAGAAGATTTAGGAGAAACTTCTTTTCCTAGTTTTTCTCAAAAAGAAGAGGTTCTTCCTATTGAAGAAGTTGCTTCTAACCCTGCGCCTACTATTAATTTAAGTTCTTCAATTAGGGATTCTGCTTTTAAAGAAGAAGTTCCTGAAATAGTTAAAGAAGAAACAAAGATTATTTCTGATTTTACTATTAGCGAAGATTTAATGGGAGAACCTATTAAAGAAGAAGTTCCTGAAGTTCCTCAAGAACCAGTGAAAGAAGAGTTAGTTCAAGAGCCTATCAAAGAAGAAGTTCCCGAGATAAAAGAAGAAGTTGCTTCTAAACCCGAACCTATTAAAGAAGAAGTTCCTGAAGTTCCTCAAGAACCAGTGAAAGAAGAGTTAGTTCAAGAGCCTATCAAAGAAGAAGTTCCCGAGATAAAAGAAGAAGTTGCTTCTAAACCCGAACCTGAACCCGTTCTTTCATATAGAGAAGTTAGAGATGATCTATATAGTAAAATTAGCCCTAGAAATATAGACAGATTTAAAGAATTAGGGTTAGAGGAAAATGTTGAAAACAAAAGACTTTTAGATAGTGTCGCTACTAAAATTAATTTTTTAGATGACGATTTAGAAGAGAACGCTGTTTCAGAGAAAGAAGCGCTTTTAAAGCTTAAAGAGCTTCAAAACCTTTTGACAAAATAGGATCTTATGATAATATAAAGAGGCTTCTTTAAAAGAAGCTTTTGAAGAATCCTGAATTCAAAAGACGCAACTTAAAATGATTCGGTAAAGATATTTTGAAAGAGGGGTGACAAAACCCTTTTTTATTGATTTTCTTCATTCTTTATAATATAATTTAAATACAAATATGCAAGGAGCAAATTTTACAAACAAAGCGCAAAAAATAATTATGGCGTCTCAAAACTTAGCTAAAGAGTTGGGACAACAACAAGTTGATGGTCTTCATCTTCTTTTTGTCATTTTACTTGATTCTGATAATATTGTTCTGAATATTTTAGAAAAATTATCAGTTGATATTAACGATTTAAAGAAAAGAACTCAGTCAGCTATTAATCGTCTTCCAAAAATTAAAGCCGTAGAAGTGGCAGGACAATTTTATCTAACTCCTGATATGGAAAGGATTTTAGAAAAAGCAAGAAGCGAAGCTACTCAAATGGAAGATGAATTCATTTCTCTAGAACATATTTTCTTATCAATGCTTGATTCTGAAACAAAGGTGAGGTTCCTTTTAGAGAGAATAAAATACACTAGAAATGTAATGACAGAAGACATTATTCCTTTAGATTACGACTCTGCTCTCGAAGCCATTATGGATTTTAGGGGAGACAGTGGACCAATTACTACCCCAGATCCAGAAACAAAACAAAATGTTTTAGAGCAATATTCAATTAATTTAACTGATAAGGCAAAAAGAGGAGAACTTGATCCAGTGATTGGAAGAGAGGACGAAATCAGAAGGTTAATGCAGATTTTATCAAGAAGAACTAAAAACAATCCTGTTTTAATTGGTGAACCAGGAGTAGGAAAAACAGCTATTGTTGAAGGATTAGCTCAAAGAATTGTTAAAGGAGAAGTTCCAGAAAGTTTAAAATCAAAAGAAGTTTTATCTCTTGATTTGGGAGCGATGATTGCCGGAACAAGATATAGGGGAGAATTTGAAGATAGAACAAAAGCCCTTTTAAGAGAGGTTAAAAAAGGAGAAGGTAAATATTTACTATTTATCGATGAGCTTCACACTCTTGTTGGAGCTGGTTCTGCTGAAGGAGCTATGGACGCTTCAAATCTTTTGAAACCTGCCTTAGCGAGAGGAGAACTTAAAGCGATCGGAGCAACAACCCTTAAAGAATATCAAAAATATATTGAAAAAGACGCTGCGCTGGAAAGAAGATTCCAACCAATTTTAGTTGTTGAACCTTCAATTGAAGATACAGTTTCTATATTAAGAGGAATTAAGGAAAAGTATGAGTTTCATCACGGAATTAGAATTAAGGATTCTGCTTTAATTTCTGCTGCAGAATTATCTTCAAGATATATTGCAGATAGATATTTGCCAGACAAAGCCGTTGATTTAATGGATGAAGCTGCTTCTGCAATTAGACTTGAAATAGAATCAAATCCAAAAGAGATTGAAGATTTAAAAAAAGAAATTCAAAAACTAGAGATTGAAAGAGAGGCTCTTAAAAAAGAAGTTCCTAATAGCAAGAAAGAAGAACTGGAACATCAAAAAAGAGAAAGAACCATTATTAGAGAACTAGCCGAATTAACGGAAAAAGCAAATAATTATTCTTTACGTTGGAAAAACGAAAAAGACACTATGCTTTCAATGCAACAATTGAAATCTGAAATAGAAGAAAAGAAGGTAGAGCTTGAAAAACATCTTAAAGATGGAGATCTTCAAAAAGTAGCCGAGATTAAATACGGAACTCTTCCAGAGCTTTTTATTAAAGCAAATAAGAAAGAAGAGAAGCTTAAAAAACTTCAAGCAAATAACCCTATTTTAAAACAAGAAATTGGGCCAGAAGACATTGCTTCAGTTGTAGCTCGTTGGACTGGGATTCCAGTAATGAGACTTCTTGAATCAGAGGCTTACAAACTTGAAAAAATGGAAGACATTTTATCTAAAAGAGTTGTTTCTCAAAGACAGGCGATTGAAGCTGTTTCTAATGCAATAAGAAGATCTCGTGCTGGTATTTCTGATGAATCAAAACCATTAGGTTCTTTTATTTTCTTAGGACCAACCGGAGTTGGAAAAACAGAAACTGCTAGAGCGCTTGCTGATTTTCTTTTTAATGATCAAAACGCTTTAATTCAGGTAGATATGTCTGAATATATGGAAAAGCACGATGTTTCTAAAATGATTGGTTCTCCTCCAGGATATGTTGGTTATGATGAGGCTGGACAACTAACTGAGAAAGTAAGAAGAAAACCTTACGCAGTTGTTCTTTTAGACGAAATAGAAAAAGCTCATCCAGAAGTTTTCAATATTTTACTTCAAGTTTTAGAAGATGGAAGATTAACCGACGCTAAAGGAAGGAGTGTTTCTTTTAAGAATGTTATTCTAATCATGACTTCAAACGTTGGTTCTGATATTATTGCAAATGAATCTTTGCTTGGTTTTAATGATAATAAATCAAGTACTAAAAAAGATTTGACTGAAAAAGTAATGGGTTCCCTTAAAGAACAATTTAAGCCAGAGTTTTTAAACAGAGTTGATGAAATTGTTATCTTTGATTATTTAAACAAAGAAGAAATTAAAAAGATTGTAGATCTTGAAATCAGTAAGGTAGAAAAGAGGTTAGACAAGAAAAACATTAAGATTAATGTTTCTGAGAAAGCAAGAAATATACTTGCAGACAAAGGTTACGATATGAATCTTGGTGCAAGACCTCTAAAAAGAGTTATTCAGCAAAAGATTTTAAATCCACTTGCGCTAAAGATTGTTATTGGAGAAATTAAAGAAGGGGAAAGAATCTCTATTGATGGAGACAAAGAAGAAATCATTATTAAGAATTTAAGCCATAACAAGCTCGTTAAAGTTAATGACTGAGAAAAAACTTTTTACAATCTTTATTCTTCTTTTAATCCTGCAATCAGCCTTATTTTACTATCTCCTTTCTAATATCTCTAAGGTGGAAGTTATTCAAAAACAAGAAACAATTGTTTTATCACACACTGACTTTTTAAAAAACTACCTCAAAGAAATTCAAAACACAGTTTTATCTGTCACCAATTTAAATACTTTAAAGCAAGGTTCAGGAATTATCTTAACTTCAGATGGACTTATCTTAACCCTTGCTTCTAATGTTCCTAAAAACAATGATTTTGATTTTAAGTTTTTAGGAAAAAGTAAGGTTTATGAAATTAAAAAAAGAGATTTAGTAAAAGATGTTTCTTTAGTTCAAATAGGAGAGGTTAATCTTACTCCGTGTGTTTTTGTTAAAGAAACTGACCTTTATTTAGGGGAAGAAGTTTTTGTTTTAGGAATAGATAATAAGGAAAACTATGTTTTTGGACAAGGTTATTTAAAAAGCATTGAAGAAGAAACAGTTAAAACAAATATTTTAGGAGATGATGTTTTCAATGGTGCTCCTGTTTACAACAACAAGGGGGAAGTTTTAGGGATTTCTAAAGTAAATAATAATTTAGTAGAAATAATTTTAATTAATAATCTTAAAGATTTTATAAATTTATGACATTAGAAACTACTTTTAAAAAAACAATTGGTTGGATTTTTATGCTTTTAGGAGCAGGAATGATTCTTTTCATTATTTTTCAAACTTATAGCTATTTTACTGGGGGAGCTCCTTTTCCGGAACTTTTTTATGTGAGCGCTAGCGAAAGTACAGGATCTTCTTCTGATACTATGAGCGCGATGATGGAAGAAATGCTTTCAAGCCAACTTAATTCTTTTATCTCAAAAGAATCAATTACATTACTTTTGAATATGACTGCTTTTAGTTTACTTGCCTTTTTTATGGTTTTTGCGGGAGGAAAGCTCTTTGAACTCGGGCTTAAAGCTATAAAAGACTAGTTTTTAAATTGACTTTTTGTCTTTTTTTGCCTATAATCAACCATATGGAGAAGGACAGAATCATCAAACTTACAAACGCATTATATAAAGTAACAAACCTTTTTCCGGAAAAAGAAACACTCAGTATTTCTATTAGAAAAAGAGGCAATTTGATTTTGTCTTTTTTTGTTATTTTAAGCAACCAAGAACTTTCTTTGTCAAAAGAAGAACTCGGGTCTTTTAATATAAAATGCCGAAGAAATATTGAAATTCTTCTTTCATATTTTCAAATTGCAGAAGGTCAGAATTGGATTAATCCCAAGAATTTTGAAATATTAAAAGGACAGTATAGTGAAATATTAAAGGAACTTGAAAGTATTAAGTTTGTAGAAAAGAAAGTTGAAATTAAGGAAGAAAAAGAGGAAGAAGTAAAAGAGGCCAAAGAGCCCAAATTTACTTTAACTCAGATTCAAGAAAAGGTGATCACAATTCTTCAAGGAAGTGGAAAAATGAAACCTTCAGACATTAATCAATTCTTCCCAGATTTAAATCCAAGGAGTGTTAGGAGAGAAATTCAGGAACTTAAAAAAAGAGGTATTGTTGTTTCAAATGGTTCTGGAAAAAAGACTCTTTATGAGATTAATTCCTACTTTTGAATGCGGACAAATCCGGACATGAATGCGGACATGAAAAACAGACGAACCCTTATTCTTATTGATATAAACGCGGACAAATCCGGACATGAATGCGGACATAGAATTAAAAAAGCAAATGAGTACACAAAACTTTAAAGAACAATTTTTTTCACAAATTTATGAAGAAAATATCGAAAAGATATATCGTTTTGTATTGTTTAAAACTAATTCTGAAACCCTTTCTCAAGACTTAACTGCAGAAACTTTTAGTAAATTATGGGGGCAAATAAGTAAAGGGGTAGAGATCAAAAACCCTTCTGGATTCTTATATAGAGTTGTTAGAAATCTTTTAATTGATCACTATAGATGCAAGGAAAAAGGAGCTATTAGTTTAGACGATATGAACTTTGTTGTTGACTCAAAAAAAGGGGTAGAGGAAGCTGTTTCTGAAAAAGATGATTTAAGTAAGGTTAAGATTGCTCTAGCCTCCCTAAAAGACCCTTATCGTCAAATTATTTCTCTTTACTATATTGAACAAGAATCAATGTCTGAGGTGGCTAAAAGTGTCCAAAAATCAGAAGGAGCGACTAGGGTTTTGCTTCATCGAGGAATGAAAAAACTCAAAAAACACCTAGAAGCCTAACTCTTGATTTTTAAAATAATCTATTATACAAAGAAAATAGGTATTTGAAATGAACAAAAACTATATTTTCGCTAGTTTAGCGTTGCTTCCAATGGCT
>JAQVLU010000019.1 GCA_028703995.1 Minisyncoccota bacterium | reverse complement strand
ATTGACATTTTTAAACCTTTTTGTTATTGTAACTTTATGAATAAAGGAAATTTTATACAAGATATTTTTGCTGAGCTCAAGAAAGTAACTTGGCCTACAAAAGGAGAAACTATCAAATATGTAACTAATGTTATTGTTTTTTCTTTTATCGTAGCAGCTATACTAGGGTTACTTGATCTTGTATTCTTCCATATATTAGAAAATTATATTATTAAATAATTATGGCAAAACAACAGACAACAAACGAAAGGAGATGGTATGTTCTCCATACTTATTCTGGTTACGAAGATGCAGTGGCAAAAGGATTGAAGCAGAGAATAGAATCACTCTCAATGGATGATAAGATTTTTAATATAATCGTTCCTAAGGAAAAAAAGATTAAAATTAAAAATGGTAAAAAGAAAACAATAGAAGAAAAGATTTACCCAGGATATGTACTTGTTGAAATGGTTGTAACTGATGACTCTTGGTACGTTGTTAGAAACACACCAAACGTTACTGGTTTTGTTGGTTCAGGAACAGTTCCTCTTCCAGTTTCAGAAGGAGAGATTGAGGCACTTAAAAAAAGAATGAACGCCGATGAGCCAGAGTTTAATATTGATTTTAAAGAAGGAGATTCTGTTAAAATTATCGATGGTCCTTTCAAGGATTTTGATGGTAAGGTTTCAGGAATTGATAAAGAAAAAGGAAAGGTGAAAGTATTAATTAATATGTTTGGAAGAGATACACCGCTAGAATTAGATTCTCTTCAAATAAGTAAATTATAATATGGCAAAAACAATTAAAAAAATAGTAAAATTACACATCGCAGCAGGAAAAGCAAATCCAGCACCTCCAGTAGGACCAGCACTTGCTCCAACAGGAATGAATATGGCTGAGTTTTGTCAAAAATTTAATGCAGACACAAAAGAAAACATTGGTTTTAAGATACCAGTAGAAATTATTGTTTATGACGACAGAAGTTATGACTATATCTTAAAAGAACCACCAGCAGCTCAATTGATTAAAAAAGTTTTAGGGCTAGAAAAAGGTTCTTCAGAGCCAAATAAGAAAAAAGTAGCTAAAATAACAAAAGCTCAATTGACTGAAGTAGCAGAAAGAAAGATGAAAGATTTGAATGCTAACGACATAGAAGGAGCTTTAAAGATTCTTTCAGGAACAGCAAGATCACTAGGAATTGAAATTATAGACTAAATGATTTTATCAGACAGAGATATTAAAAAATGTCTTGAGGAGAAAAAAATCATCATCACTCCAGAACCAAACTATGAAAAACAATTAGGTTCTGCGTCTCTTGATTTAAGACTTGGAAACGAATTTAAAGTTTTTGAAGACAACAAGAGATCTTTTATAGATACTAGGGACAAAGACTCTCTTTTGGGAACAACAAGGCTTATTACGCTTAAAGACGGTGAGCCTTTTGTTTTTCACCCACATCAATTTATTCTAGGAATAACCATGGAAGAAGTTTTTCTTCCAGACGATATTGCCGCTAGAATTGATGGTCGTTCAAGTTTAGGAAGGTTAGGAATAGTTATTCACTCAACAGCAGGACATATTGATCCAGGATTTAAGGGAAAGATTGTTCTTGAAATGGAAAATATTGGGATGATTCCTGTACTCATTTATCCAGAAACTAGAATTTGTCAATTAGTTTTTCAAGAATTGAAGACACCAACAAGTAAGCCTTATTACAAGAAAGAGGGTGCGAAATATGTTTCGCAAAATCATCCAGAAGAAAGTAAATTAGAAGGTAAAGATTAACTTTTATGGGAAAATTTATTGTTATAGAGGGTATTGACGGTTGTGGAGGTCAAACACAAACAAATCTTCTTCAAGAATACTTTAAAAAAGAGGAGACTCTTTTTTTGTCTTTTCCGGCTTACAAAACAGAGCTTGGAAATATTGTTGATCTTTTTTTACATAAAAAGATTGTTTATACTGAAAAAAGTGTTGAACTTTTAGTTTATTTTTCTGATATTTTGCAATTCAAACAAGAAATTCTCAAGGCTTTAAAAGAAGGAAAGAATGTTATTTGCGATCGATATTTTACTTCAACTATAGTTTTTCAGAGTTTAGACAAGGAAGATAATTTAAATAAAATATTAAAGCTTAACGAAATGTTTGAACTTCCTGCTCCTGATATTTGTTTTCTTTTAGATATTTCTGGGGAAGAATCTCAAAAAAGAAAATCTTTTGAAAAAAAAGGTTTTGAAAACTTAGATCGAAACGAAGGAAATTTAATTTTTATGAAAAGTATTAGAGAACAATATTTAAAAATAGCAAAAGAGCAAATATTTTGCAAATGGGAGATAATAAATGGAGAAAAATCAATTAATGAGGTTTTTGATAATATTATTAAAAAATTATGAAAATAAATATTGTAAAACCACAAGTTTGGAATTTTAAAGTTCAAGGAGGGGAAACAGCTTGGGAAGAAGTAGCTTATTCAGCTAAGATGAGTGGTGTCCCAGCTTCTATTTTGGGAGAAGATATCTTTAAAATGATTATTGAAAATGATTATGGCTCTTCGCTAGAACACATCATTCTTAAATTTGATTTGAAGATGACAAAAGGAAATGCTCCTGAGCTATTAGAACATAGAATGTCTTCTCATAGTGGCTACTCGACAAGATATGTAAAAGCAGATAAAATGTATCAAAGGGAAGAGAGCGCTTATGAAATTATTATGCCTTGGCATATTCTTAAAGATGAAGATGAGCAAGAAAAGCTTTTAAAAGTAGTAGAGACAAGCCTTTCAACATATGAAAGGATGCTTGACGCAGGCTTGCCAAGAGAATCAGCTAGATACATTCTTCCTTTTTGCCAAGCAGTAGGAATATATCACTTTACAATGAATTTAAGATCTTGTTTAAATTTTTTAGGATTAAGAACTTGCGTAAGAACTTCTCCTGAAATGAGATGTTTAGCGAGCCAGATATATTTTAATTTAATTGAAAGTCTGCCAGCTGTTAGAGGGCACATGGGTTGTAGAGGATTTAATCTTAAAGTTTGTCCAGAGAGTAATGTGACAGGAGTAAGAGAAGGAGAGCCTTTAAAATCTTATCCAATCTGTCCTTTTAGAGCCGAAACAGATATTTTTATTCCAACAAGAAAACAAATCAGAGGAGGAATTAGTATTAATAAGTTTAATAAAGAAAGAGCCCTTGAAATTCAAGAAGGACTATTTAAAAAATGGGCTTCATGGGAAGGTTAAATATATGGAAAAAATTATTGATTTAGTAAATGAGCATAATGAGTGGAGAAGAAATTGTATTAACTTAATTGCGTCTGAAAACGTAATGTCTCCTGTTTGTGAGAAGTTATATACTTCTGATTTGATGCACAGGTATGCAGAAGGTTTGCCTTTTAAGAGATATTATAAAGGGCTTAAATATGTTGATCAAATCGAAGACTTAACCGAGAAAGAATTTAAAAAACACTTTAAAGTTAATTTTGTCGATCTAAGACCAACTTCTGGAACACTTGCTAACTATTCTGTCTTTTCTGCTTTAGCGAAACCAGGAGAAACAGTGATGACTTTAGGAATTGATGGAGGTTCACATATATCTCACGAAAAAGGAGGGGCAATAGGTATGCTTAAATACGAAATAGAACATGTTTCATATAACCCTGAAAATTTAGAAATTGATATTTTAAAAACAGGAGAAAAAATACTTGAAACAAAACCAAAATTTCTTGTTTTAGGAGGTTCTGTACTTTTATTTCCTCAACCAATAAAAGAGCTTAAAGAATATTGCAAACAAGTAGAAACAAAAATTGTTTATGATGCCGCTCATGTTTTTGGATTGATTACGGCCGGAAAATTCCAAAACCCAATAGAAGAAGGAGTTGATATTATAACTTCGTCTACTCATAAAACTTTTCCTGGACCACAGGGAGGAATCATTTTAGCTAACTTGGAAGATGAAAAATTAAAAACAAGAATTCAGAATAAGGTTTTCCCAGGCTTTGTTTCTAATCATCATCTACACAGAGTTCCTTGTCTTTATGTTGCCTTAAAAGAAATGGAAGAGTTTGGAGAAGATTATGCTTCTCAAATCATTAAAAATGCTAAAGCTTTAGCTAAAAAGCTTGATGAATTAGGATTTGATGTTATTGGAAAAAGTAAAGGTTACACAGAAAGTCATCAAGTTCTTTTGAATGTTTCAAGGCAAGGAGGGGGAAAGATTGTTGCGGACAGATTAGAAGATCAGAATATCATTTTAAACAAAAATATTATTCCTCACGATTCTACAGACGACCCTGATAATCCTAATGGAATTAGAATAGGGGTGCAAGAAATGACAAGATATGGTATGAAAGAAGAAGAGATGGAAAAAATAGCTGAATTAATATTTGAAGTAGCTTTTAATAATAAAGAAGTTAAAGACAAGGTTCTTGAATTAAGAAATAATTTTAAAGAAATTAAATATATTTTTAAATATGAAAAAAGAAATTAATCAATACATAGACCATACAAAAATAGGGAAAGAAGTTAAGAAAGAAGACATTATTAAAACTTGCAAAGAAGCTAAAATATATAATTTTAGAGGAGTTTGTGTTAATCCTAAATGGGTCAAGCTAACTAAAAAAGAATTAAAAGGAACTGATATCAAAGTTGTTGTTTTAATTGATGACCCAATTGGTGATTCTTTGCCTAAAGAAAGAATTAAAATATGTAAGAAGGCTATTTTAGATGGTGCAGATGATTTAGATATTGTTGTTAATATTCCTGACGTAAAGCATGAAAGATGGAATAAAATCTTAAAAGATTTAAAAGCTATTTGCAAATTAGGTGACACAAAGGTAATTATCGGAAGTGGATATTTAACTGATGAAGAAATTGCAAAAGTTTCTAGTTTGGTTAAAGAGGCAGGAGCAACCTGCGTTAAAACAGCTACTGGAAAAGATCCTCTTCATAATAGGGAAATGAAAGAAAAAGCAGAACACCTAAAAATTATGAGAAAAAATGCAGAAGGTCTTTTAATCAAAGCTTCTGGAAATGTAAAGACAAAAGAAGATGTTTCTTTAATGATTAAGGCTGGGGCTGACATTATTGGAACAAGTTCAGGAGTTAAAATAATGAAAAATTATGGAAAAAAATAGTAAATACGATGTTGTTATTGGATTAGAGATTCACTTAGAATCAAAAACAAAAAGCAAGATGTTTTGCTCTTGTTTGAATGATGCCGACGAAAGAAGGCCAAATATTAATGTTTGTCCAATTTGTATGGGGCACCCAGGAACACTTCCACAAATAAATGAAGAAGCAATTGATAATATTATTAAATTAGGACTTGCTTTAAATTCTAAAATTTCTAATTATACAAAATTTGATAGAAAAAACTATTTTTATCCAGATCTTCCAAAAGGATATCAGATTTCACAATTTGATTATCCAGTTTGCAGGGAAGGATTCCTTGATTTTAAAACAGAAAAAGGAGTTAAATTAGTAAGAATCAACAGACTCCATCAAGAAGAAGATGCAGGGAGATTAGTCCATGCTAGTGACGGAACTTCAATGGTTGATTTTAATAGAGCAGGACTAGCTTTAATTGAGCTTGTAACTGAACCAGATTTTAGTTCAGCCGAGGAGGTGATTAACTTTGCCAAAGAATTACAATTAATTGCAAGATATCTAAATGTTTCAGAAGCAAACATGGAAAAAGGAGAAATGAGAATAGAGGTTAATTTATCTTTGAAGGAAAAGGGCGAAAGAGAATTAGGGACAAAAGTAGAAATCAAGAATTTAAACTCTTTTAAAACAATTGAAAAAGCCATTGCTTATGAAATAGAAAGACAGGCAGAAATACTAGAAGAGGGAGGAACGATTGTTCAAGAAACTAGAGGTTTTAATGACGCAAAGCAAATTACCATAAGTCAACGTTCTAAAGAAGATAGCCACGAATATAGATATTTTCCAGAACCAGACTTACCACCTCTTTTAATTAGTGAAGAAAGAATAAAAACCCTTAAGGGTAGAATTCCTGAATTACCTCAAGGGAAAAGATTGAGATTAGAAGGAGAGTATGGTTTAAAAGATCCTAAAACCATAGAGGTTTTTGTTCAAAATAAAGATTTTGCTGAGTATTTTGAAAAAGTAGCTACCGAGGTTTTAAATTGGATGCAACACAAAAGAATAGATAAAGAAAAATATTTTGATTTAATAAAGTTAGAAGCTAATTATTTAACTTCTGATTTATTAGGATTAGCAAATGGTGAAATAATTGATTTTAGTGAAAAAATTATTCCAGAAAACTTTGCTGAATTTATTGTTCTTATCCATAATGGAGAAATTAATAGTAAGATTGCTAAAGTTGTTTTGAAAGATATGTATGATCTTAAAAAAGACCCTACTCACATTATTGAAGACAAAGGATTAAAACAGCTTGACGACGAGAAAGAGATTGACAAGATTATAGAAAGTGTTTTAGAATCTAATCCTAGTGCTATTTCAGATTATAAAAACGGCAAGCTTGCTAGCTTTCAGTTTTTAATAGGACAGATAATGGCAAAATCAAAAGGAAAGATAAATCCAGATAAAGCAAAAGAGGTGCTTTCAAGAAAACTTGAAAATATCTAATAAAATGCTATTATAAAAGAGTAATAAATTAATAGACACGATTATGTATTCATTAAAAGCAGAATTAAGAGAAAAAAAGGAAAAGGTAAGTGACGCAGGATATATTTCAGCGATATTATACGGACCTGAAATAAAAGAAAATATTTTACTTAAGATTAAAGAAAGTGATTTTAAAAAAACATATAGAGAAGCTGGAGAAACTTCTTTAATTGAAATTGAAATTAATAACACAAAATATCCTGTTTTAGTTTTTGATTATCAAAATGATCCAATGTCAGGAAATTTCATTCACATTGATTTTTATAGTCCAAACTTAAAAGAAGAAGTTGAAGCAGAAGTTCCAGTTGAATTAAAGGGAATTGCTCCAGCGGTTGCTCTTGGAGGAACATTAAATCATAACTTAAAGATTTTACACGTTAAAGCTCTTCCAAACGAATTACCACATAAGATTGAGGTTGATGTTTCAAGCCTTGTAACTTTCGCTGATGTGATTAAAGTTTCAAGTATTGATTTTGGAAGTAAGGTAAAAATAATTACAAACAAAGATGAAGTTATCGCGAGTGTAGTTGAAGTTAAGGCTCAAGTTGAAGAACCAAAAGTAGAAACTTCTGCACCAGAAACTATAGCAAATGATAAAGAAGAAACAAAAGAAGAACCAAAAAAATAATAGGTTAATTAAATATTTTATAGGACTAGCGGGAATAATGTTTTTTATTCCTGCTTTTTCTATGGCCGCTCTTGATCCAAA
>JAQVLU010000002.1 GCA_028703995.1 Minisyncoccota bacterium | reverse complement strand
TAGGAAAGTCTTCTTTTAATTCTTCTTTTTCTTTTTGATATTCTTCACTTGAGGTTATCTCACTTAAAAAAGTTTGTACTTTTGGATAGACGATTTCTTTAAAACATTCGTAAAGATTTGTATAATAGACAGAAAAATATTTGTTGTAGTTTTCTTTAAAGGTGTCAAAAAAGCTTTTACTAAAGACTTGATTCATAATTTCTATTCCAACATTTTTAACATCTTCTTCTGTTTCAGGAAGTTCCGTAGCAGAAACATTAGTTGATATAATTAATAAAGAAATGATCATTGAAACAAGTATTTTTTTAAACATATTTATATTATATTTATTGCTTTATTTATTCTCTTTAAAGATTTTTCTTTGCCAATTATGTCCATTATCTCGGCTGGACCGGCGGAAGCTTTTTGCCCACTTAAAGCTACTCGAAGAGGCCACATAAAGCCACCAATAGAAGGGCTTTTTTTAGCTTCTTTAATTAGTTCTTCTTGTAAATTATTAAATTCTATATTTTCAATCAAAGTTTTAGCTTGAAGAAGAGACTTTTTAACTTCTTCATCGCTCATGTCTTTCCATCTTAAAAGTTCCTTTTCATAAAAAACTTCTTCTCCATAAAAATAATTTGAAAGCTCTTTAATGTCTTTTATTTTTTTCAATCTGTCTTTTAAAGCAAGGACAATTTTTTTGTTATCGATCCCTTCTTCTTCTTTTAAAAAAGGAAGGCATCTTAAAGTTAGTTTGTCTAAATCCATATTCCTAATATATATTCCATTAAGCCAATCTAATTTGTCGATATTAAAAATAGATCCTGATTTAGATATTTTTTTGATAGAAAAGTCTTTAATTAATTCTTCCATTGAATAAATTTCTTTTTCGGTTCCTGGATTCCAGCCCAAAAAAGCAATAAAGTTAATAATTGCTTCCGGAAGATAGCCTTCTTCTAAATAAATAGAAACTGCGGTTGAACCCTCTCTTTTTGATAATTTTTTCTTATCTTTTCCCAAGATTAAAGACAAGTGAGCAAAAATAATATTATTGAAACCCAAAGCTTCTTCTAAAAGAATTTGTTTTGGGGTATTAGGAATATGTTCTTCTCCTCTAATAACATGAGTAATACCCATCTCTGCGTCATCAATTGCGCAGGTTAAGTTATATAAAGGATTGTCTAAATCTTTAGCAATAATGAAGTCTCCAACATCGCTTGTATTTATTTTTATTTCCCCTCTTATCAAATCATTAAAACAAACATCTCTGTTTAAAGGACATTTAAATCTTATCACTGGATGGTTTCCTTCTTCTATTTTTTTTAAAGCATTTTTAAGTCCAAAATCTCTATACTTCCCTTGATGAATAGGCGCCCTTTCTTCTTTCATAAGCCTATCTCTTTCTTCATCTAATTCTTCTTTTGTGCAAAAACAATAATAGGCGGTTCCTTCTTCAAGCATTTTTTGAAGATATTTTTTATATATTTCCCCTCTTTCACTTTGTCTTGGAGCTTCATTATCCCAAGAAATATTTAATTCTTTTAAGTTTTCAAAAATCACTGCTTCCCATTCTTTTTTAGATCTAGCTTTATCTGTATCTTCTATTCTTAAAAAAAACTCTCCATTGTTTTGTTTAGCGAATAAATAGCTAAAAAGAGCGGTTCTTAAACCTCCTATATGTAAAGCTCCTGTTGGTGATGGTGCAAATCTTGTTCTAATCATGATTCTAAAAATTTTATTATATCTTTAGCTATTATTTCAGCACTGTTTGGTATTGAAAATTGTTTAGCTTGTTCTCCTAATCTTTTAACATTTTTAAATTGAAAAATGTTTTTTAATTCAGCTAAGAAAAAGTTTGGCGTTAGATTTTTTTCTTCAATAACAATAGCTGATTGTGTTAATTTAGCATAAGTTAAGGCATTTTTCAATTGATGGTTCTGAGCTGCTTCTGGAAGAGGGATTAAAATACTTGGTTTTCCATTTGCACTGATTTCAAAAATTGTTCCTGCCCCTGCCCTAGCAACAATAATATCTGAGACAGCATAGGCGCTTTTAATTTCTTCTTCATTTAAGAAAGGATAGGCGTGATATTCAGAAGAAAGATCTTCTTTAATTAAAGCTTTAGCATATTTTTTAACTCTTTCTAAATCTTCAAATCCTGTTTGATGAATTACTTCAAAATATTTAAGTATCTCTGGAATTATTTGAATAATGAGTTCATTTATACGAGTAGAACCTTGAGATCCACCTAAGAATAAGACAGTTGGTTTTTCAAAGTTTAAATTAAATATTTCTTTCCCTTTTTGAGCGCTTCCGCTAAGAATATTTTCTCTGATAGGATTTCCCATTTGAACCATTTTTTTTAAAGGGAAAAAACTAACATTTTTTTCAGGAAAAGCAGTATATATCTTGAAAGCAAAAGAAGCTAATAACTTGTTTGTTTTTCCTGGGATAACATCTGATTCGTGTAAGATTACAGGAACTCCTAAAAGAGTAGCAGCAATAATCACTGGGAAAGAACCATAACCACCTTTACTAAAAACAAGGTCAGGCACATAGAAATATATTTTAATAAAAGCTTGCATAATTCCTATTGGAGTAATAAAAAAAACATCAATAAGGTTGTTTATAAAAACAGAAAAGCCACCATAACGTCTTACTTTTCCAGCATTACAAAAAGAAGTTTCAATTCCTTCTTTTAAAAAAGCTTCGTAAGTAAACTGATCTTTTGGTCCTAGATACAAAAAATCAATAGCATTCAATGAATGTCTTTTAATTTCTCTCAAAACAGCGATAAGTGGAAAGGTGTGTCCTCCGGTTCCTCCTCCGGCTAATATTATTTTCATATTCTTATTATATACTAATTATTCATTATTGTTAACAGTTCTTGATATGTTTAAAAGAATTCCTAGTGCGATTAATTCAAAAACAAGGTGAGTTCCTCCGTAACTTAAGAAAGGTAAAGGTATTCCTGTGACTGGGAAAAAACCGGACATTGCAAAAATATTAATAGCTGATTGAATAACAATCCAAGTTACAATACCAATAGTTAAAAATTTTCCAAAAGGGTCTGCTTTTTTAGCAAGATTTACAGAGTAGATAATGAAAAAGATAAAAAGAAAGATTAAAAAAGCACATCCTAAAAATCCCAATTCTTCGGCATATATCGTAAAAATTGAGTCAGACATTGCTTCTGGAACGAAACCTAGTTTTTGCGCGCTTAGCCCAAGACCAGAACCATTAAGTCCTCCTGAACCAATAGAAATAAGGGATTGATTAATTTGATAAGCTTCACCAGTTACACCTTCGCTTGGATTAAACAAGGTAGTCATTCGTTGCATTCTATAAGGAAAAAGTAAAATCATTAAAGCAATAAAAGCTCCTCCACCCAAAAGGGTAAAAACAATTCCCTTTAATTTTGTTTTAGTTGTGAGTAAAATAGCTACACAAACAGCAAAAATAGCCACAAAAGTGCTTAAGTCTTTTTGAAAAAGGAAGGCGCTAGCAATTAAAACTAAAACAACAATAAAGTTTGTAAGGTTTTGTTTCCCTTTTTCGTTACTAAAAATGGCTCCCAAATAAAGAATACTAGTTAATTTTAAAAACTCAGAAGGCTGAAAACTGAAACCTAAAATATTAATCCATCTTGAAGCCCCTCCCTCGTTTATTCCAATACCGGGAATAAAAACAGAAAACATTAGAATCATGGAAATGATAAAAAGAATTAGAGAACTTTTTTTTATAAATTTTAAGGGAGTTAAAAAAGCAATTATTCCTAAAATTATTCCTGGAAGAAATCCAAAAAGAACTTGATGAATTAAATAGTAATTAGGTGAAAAACCTTTGCTTATTGCAAATGGTGTTGAAGCGGTAGCGATAGTGATTATTCCAATCAAAATAAAAAGCAGTGAGCAAATTAAAAGAGGGATGCTTGGCATAAAAGAAGAGGTTCTTTTCATAAGTATTTTTTAAATTGATTAGCTCTATCTTTGTAATTCTTAAAAAGATTGTAGCTTGAAGCAGCTGGAGAAAGTAAACAGACTTTTCCTTTTTCTGTCTTTTCTTTAGCTATCAAAACAGCTTCTTTCATTTTACTAGTAAAGAAAAAATTAATCTTTTCGTTTTTAAGTTCGTGATATATTTTTTTATCAGTGTTTGGAAAAAGAATAATATTTTTTATATTTTTCTTCTTTATTTCTTCAGTAAGGTTTGTATAATCGATTCCCCTGTCTAAACCTCCTAAAATTAAAGTATCAATATTTTTAATTTCATTCAAAGCAAAAATGGTTGCTTCTGGGATTGTAGATAGAGAGTCGTTATAGAAATCAATTTTATTAAAAGTTCCTACAAACTCCATCCTTGAATCAAGTGTTTTAAAAGAGTTAACGCTTTTTTTAATTTCTTCTTCGGTTAAGCCAAAAATCTTTGCAACAGTAACTGATGCGGAAATAGAATCTTCATGTATTCTTTCTTTCTTAAAAGATTTTTCAAAAGGTATTTTGTGTGCCTTAGTTTTAATGTCTTTAATTTTTTTAAACTGAGGATTGTAGACAAAGAAGTCGTTTTTATTTTGAAACTTAGTAATATTTTTCTTAGCGTTAAAATATTTTAAAAAAGTTTTGTAGTAATCTAGGTGTTCGGGATATATGTTTGTAAAAACTGCAATGTGTGGACTTTTAGAAATATGATCAAGTTGATGGCAAGACATTTCAAAAACAAAAATATCTGTTGGTTTTGCTTTTAAAAGATAAGACAAACAAGGTTTTCCAATATTTCCAATAAGTTTAACGCCACTAAAATGATCTTTTAATATTTTATAAATTAAAGAAGAGGTGGTACTTTTCCCTTTTGTTCCAGTTATTCCAATAACTTTTCCCGGACAACTATTTAAAAAGAGTTCAGTTTGTGAAGTGATTTTTGCTTTTGAGGCGTAGGGTTTAATTTCTTTTAAAGGAATTCCTGGAGTTTTAATAATTACTTCGTAGTTATTTAATTTTTCTAAATAATTTTTACCTGAAAAAACTTCTTTTTCAGAAATATCTATTTTCTTTTTATCAGCTAAGGCAATGCTTTTTTCTGGAAAAAGTTTTTTTAAAGTTTTGTAGGTATTCTTTCCCTCTCTACCAAAACCAAGAATTATTATTTTTTTATTTTTTAGATCTTGTAATTTCATTTTTTAATATTTTTAAAAATTTTGAAGGAAGATTGTTTTTTTCATTAAATGAATTTAATATTTTTTCTTTATTAATTTTTTCAAAATAATTGTTTTTTTTCAAATAATTCAAAAGGTAGTAATTTTTTCCTTTTGCTTTTTCATAGCTTAGAAATAGCCCTAAAAGAGATTCTTCTTTTGTTCCGACGCATTCAAAGGGTTTACTATTCAAAAGTTTCAATAATTCTTTTTTTAAGTTTTTGTCCTCATATAAGTTCTTGTTAAATATTTTGAATAAATCTTTTTCTTCCATAAAAGGATAAAGAATGATAAAAACAAAAAGACATTTTGGGCAATTGCCACACCATGAAAGAGTTTTTTCTTTTGTACCAGAGCAAGTTTTATTTGCTTCATTACAACTCATAAAAATAGGATAGTATTTTTTATATCTTGTAAATATTTTTGCAATTTGAATTTCGTATAAAGGCCTTAAAAAACTAAAATATTCAATTCCTTTAATTAAAAATTCTTGTGTATATTTTCTAAAATCATTTTCAAATTCAAAAGTTTTTGAATATTGATGGTTTATTTTTTTATGAAGATAAATCATTGTTTCCTCATTGGCGCTTCTTTCGTTCGAAAGAGCGATATATTTTGAAGAAGTAAGATAAGCGGTAAGAAGACTTAAAAAAGCCAAGTAAGCAGAAAAAGGTGTGTGTCCGTTGTAATAATTAAGAAGGTTTAATTCTAGAAGCTTTTTGTCTATTTTTCTTTCAATGTAAATATGTTTATTTTTGCCAATAGTTTTTTCTATTTCTTTTGTTTTATTCAAGCCAAGATAACAAATATTTTCATTTTTAAGTAGGTTTAAGGAAACAATAGAGTCCTTTCCTCCCCCTATTGGAAGAAGAGTCTTTTCTTCTGTTTTCACTTTTTTAACTTTGAATTTTTTTTGAGAATTAGAAGTTATCTTTAAAAAATCTTTTTGCGTAAAATCTATTTTATTCTCAAAGAAGAATTCCCCCAAACCTTTAAGATATAATTTCTTCCAAAAATTCTTTTGTTTTAAGCTTAAGCTTCCGCACTCAATAATAATTTCTTTAGCACAACTTGCTTTATAATAACTAACAAGTTCAATCATTCCTAGATTAAAGACAAGGTTGTCTAAAATTTCTTTATCAAAATTATTTTTTTTAATTCCTTTTATTTTTAATGTTGGTTTGAATTCTATATTAGGCTCTAATAAAAAATCAAAAGAAATATTTAAACTTTCTTTTTCAAAAGCATATTCAAACTTTCTGTATCTAAAAATTGGATGTTTTTTTCTTAAGTCCATAATAGTTTAATTGCTACTCCTGTTAATGCAAAAATAATACTTAAAAGCCAAAGACGCATTGTAATCTGAGGTTGAGACCAATTCATAGCTTCTAGATGATGATGTATTGGTGTTGATTGCCAAATCTTTTTTTGTCTGAATTTTTTTGATAGGAGTTGAAGAATAACTGATCCTGCTTCAATAACTAAGATTCCCGCAATAATCGGTAGAACAAAAATAGAATCGGTTAAAAAAGCAACCACAGCCATAGTCATAGATAATCCCATTATTCCCGTTTCTCCCATATAGAATTTTGCTGGAGGAATATTAAACCATAAAAAGCTAAATAATGTTCCCGTTATAATAGAGCAAAAGATAGCTAAATCGTATTGTCCTTGAGCGAAAGAAATTATAGCAAAAGCGGAAAATATAGAAGCAAAGACTCCTCCTGCAAGTCCATCAATGCCATCAACAACTCCTCCTGCCCATGAAGCTAAGCAAACAATAATAAAAAGAATAACAAAGAAAAATCCTAAATCAAAATCTATTCCTTGAGGGAAGTTTAGAAGTAGTGGAATGTGGATAGTTGTCCAACCTAATTTTAAATAAAACCAAAGACCTCCGACAAGTCCAATAGCAGAAATTAGAAGCATTCTCAAAGAGAAGGTTAAACCGCCTCCAATATATTTTCCTTTTCCCCAAACAACAGCCATGTCGTCAGCTAAGCCGATGATAGAAGCAGTTATAATGGTAAAAAAAGGAAGCCAAGTTTCGTTTCTGGTAATAAAACTTAAGTTCTCAAGCCACCAAATATCAGTTATCTTAGAAAGTAAAGTAAAGGAAATAGCGATAATAAAAACTGTTCCCCAAATAATAATTCCTCCTCCTCTTGGAGTGTTTGTTTCTTTTTCTTTATGAAACTTTGCAAAAATTTCAGCCTCTTTCCCATCAATAGTTAAAGCGCGTACTTTTTTCTTCCAAAATTGTTTTGTATTTAAATAAGGAATTAAAAATTGAGCAAAGATAATCGCGATTAATGATCCTAAAGTTGTTAATCCGAGAAGCCTAATAGCATTATAAATTTCAATTGTCATGTTTAAAAAGTAAAAGAATTATTTACCCAGTTGGTTAGATTTTTCATTTCTCCAAATCTATCATTTGAGTTTATTATAATATTTATAATTATATCATTCAAATTATTTTTTGTCATTAGAACTAAACACCCGTTAGCTATTTCTGTATAGCCTGTCTTACCCCAAGTGCCATTAGGCATTTCTTTTAAAAGCGAGTTAGTGGTAGTTATTTTGTGATTTACTCCTTCTTCGCTGACAACTGTGTATTCTTTGTTTGCCAATATTTCAGGAATAAGTGGATAGTTTTTAATAATGTCAGCAACAAGGATTGTTAAATCTTTAGCAGAAGAAGTATTGTAACTTCCATTATCTTCATCTAGTCCGCTAGGGTTTACAAAATGCGTTTTTTTCATTTTTAATTTTTTAGCTTTTTCATTCATTAAGATAATGAAATTTTCTCTATTTAGTTTTGAAGCTAAGCATTCAGCGGCATCATTGCTTGATTCGATAAGCATTATATATAAAAGATTTTCAATAGTAATGTGTTCCCCTAACTTTAAACTTCCTGAAGTTCCCCAAGCAGAAAGCATTTTTTCATCAATAAGTATTTTAGAATTTTTAGGATAATTATCAATAACAATAACTGCACTCATTAACTTTGTGATTGAGGCAATAGCTGTTTTTTCTTCTAAATTGTTTTCGTATAAAATTACTTTATTGTCATTAGTTAACAAAACAGAGGAAGCAATATTCGCTTCTAACTTTAAGTCATAATCATTCTTCAGATAAGGTTTGAAGATTCTTTCATCTTCTAAAAAAGAAACAACATTTCCTTTTGCATTAGTAGTTGAGTTTTTAAGAGCAACAAAACAACCTATAATTACTATTAAAATTAAGATTATAAATAAAACAAGATTTTTATTCATCTTCTATTTTTATCCCAAGTTCTTTTAATTGTTTTTTAGAAACAGGTGAAGGTGATCCCATCATTAAGTCTTTATTATCTCCTGTTTTAGGAAAAGCGATTACTTCCCTTATAGATTCTTCCTCTAGAGCGACTGCAAAGAATCTATCAAGACCAGAAGCGATTCCTCCGTGTGGCGGAATACCATATTCAAAAGCATCGAAATAATGTTTAAATTGAACGCGAACATCTTTTTCTTCGTGTCCCATAACAGCAAAAGAAGTCTTTAAAATATCAATATCGTGAGCCCTTAGGGAACCTCCAGCAATTTCAAACCCATTCAAAACTAAGTCAAATTGGTGGGCAAGAATACTTGCTGGGTCTTTTTTAATTTTTTCAATATCTGTTTCTTGAGGTAAGGTAAAAGGATGATGGCAAGCTCCCCATCTTTTGTATTCTTCTTTCCATTCAAACATAGGAAAGTCAGTAATAAAATAAAAAGCAAGTTCGTTTTTATCAGTTTTATCTTTTCTCATATCAGGTTTATCGGAACCATATTTTTCCATGGCTTCTTTATAAGTCATTCTTGGAAAAGGAATTTGCTGAATGTGTTTTTCGGGAAATATTTTTTGAGTAACGTCAATATATATTTCTTCCATTAAATTCATAATCTCTTCTTTTCCTTCCGGGAAAGCCATTTCAATATCAAGTTGAGTGAACTCAGCTTGTCTATCTCCTCTTGGATCTTCATCTCTTAAACATCTTGCTATTTGGAAATATCTTTCAAAACCAGAACTAATTAACAGTTGTTTGTATTGTTGAGGACTTTGAGCAAGTCCATAAAAACTACCTTTAAAGTTCCTTGAAGGGACTAAAAATTCTCTTGCTCCTTCAACTGTTGATTTTGAAAGTATCGGAGTTTCAATTTCTACAAAATCTTTTTTTCTTAAGATTTCTCTCATTAAATTAATAGTGTCAGATCTTTTTTTAAGATTGTTTTTTAAACGATCTCTTCTGAGGTCGATGTATCTATATTCTAATCTATATTTTTCATTTATTTCATACCCATCAGTATCAATAGGAAAAGGCATTGTTTTTGCCCTTGAAAGTATTTTAACTTCCTTTGCCTTTATTTCAACTTTTCCCGTAGCTAATTCGGGGTTAATCATATTCTCTGGTCTTTCCTTAACTTCACCTAAAACTTCAAGAATATATTCTGTCTTAATTTCATTTTTAACAATTTCGTAACTTTCTCCCATTTTTTTAGTGAAAACAATTTGGCTCAAACCAGAAAAATCTCTTAAATCAATAAAGATAATATTTCCATGTTCTCTTATTGAAGAGACCCATCCTTTCAAAAGAACCTCTTCGTTTACTTTGTTAGTTGTTTCAATGTTTAATACCCTTTTCATAAAATTATTCTTTAACAATGCTTTTAATATTTCCTGTTGCTTTTAAATCTTTTTCAAACGCACCTAAATCTTCCGTTATTTTAAAACTTTCAATTTCTGTTTTTTGAGAAAGCCCTTTTTCGGATTTCATTTTTCTAATTTCTTCTAAATATTTTATCATTAAATCTCCTTTTCTTTCAATATCTTCGTCTATTAATTTTTCATTAAACTCAGGAAACTTAGTTAAATGAATACTTTTAACACCTTCTTTTTCAAAGAAGTAGTTTTGATATATTTCTTCAGTAGTAAAAGGGATTATTGGAGCGAACATTTTGATTATAGATAAAATTGATTTGTACAAAGTATATTTAGCAGAATCTTTATCTTCCCCATCTTCTCCATAAATTCTTGATTTAGATAGTTCTAAATAGTTATCACAGAAATTACCCCAGAAGAATTTTTCAATTATTGTTTTTGCTTGAGAAATTTCTCTTTTAGTATATAGGTCGTTAACTTCTTTAATTACTTTATTTAATTTAATAAAAAAGTATTTGTCTAAAATATATAGTTCTTGAGGGGCTTCCTTTTTTAAATTTGAAGAAGCAAAATTACAAGCATTGGTAATTTTTGTGATTAACTTTTTCCCGTTTTTAAGTTCATTTTCATCATATTTAATATCTTTCCCCCAGCCAGTGTTAGTTGCCCAGTATCTTAAACAATCAGCGCCATACTTTTCAATTACATCTTTTGGTTCAACGATATTTCCTTTTGATTTGCTCATTTTTTCTCCCTTTGGATCTAAAACAAAACCAGAGATTAAAGCTTCTTTCCATGGAATAGAATTATTAATATATTCTCCTCTAACAACAGTATAGAAGAGCCAAGTAGAAATAATATCATGAGCTTGAGCTCTTACATTCAATGGAGTTATCTTTTTATGAATAAGGTTTTCTAAAATTTGAGGAGTCAAAGAGCTTGTAGCCCAAGTATCCATAACATCTTTTTCAGGAATAAATGAATCGCTTCCGCAAGAACATTTATTTTTTGGCTTAGAAGAAATAGGATCGATTGGAAGATCTTTTTCGTCAGGAGTCATTATCTGACCACACTTTTCACAATACCAAACAGGGAAAGGAATTCCAAAAAACCTTTGTCTTGAAATACACCAATCCCATTTTAAATTATTAATCCAGTTTTCGTATCTGTGTATGGCGTGTTTCGGAGTCCAATTAATTTCTCTTCCCCTTTCAATAAACTTTTCTTTATTTTCAAGGATTTTAATAAACCATTGACTTGTAGATAATATTTCAATTTCTGTTCCGCATCTTTCATGTACATTAACTAAATGTTCAATAGAAGTTTCTTTAGTTATTCTATTTTCTTCTTTTAACTTTTGGACAATTTTTTCTCGCGCCTCCTTTATTTTCAAACCAGAAAATTCTCCAGCAAGCGCTGTCATTTTTCCAAATTTATCAATTGATGTTTTTAATTCTAAGTTATGCCCCAAATACCATTCAATATCTGTTGTGTCTCCAAAAGTACAGCACATAACAATTCCTGTTCCTTTTTCTTTATCTACTTTTTCATCAGCGATAATTGTAACCTCGTCATTAAAAATTGGAGTGATAACTTTTTTAGAGATAAGGTGTTTATATCTTTCATCTTCATTATTAACAAAAATAGCACTGCAAGAAGATAAAAGCTCTGGTCTTGTTGTTGCAATAGTAATCTTTCCACCATCTTTTAAATCAAAATCAATATCGTAAAAAGTTGAAGGAATGTTTTTATCTTCAAGCTCAGCTTGAGCAACAGCTGTTCCGCAAAGAGGACACCATAAAATAGGAGCTTCTTTTTTGTAAGCTAAACCCTTTTTTAAAAGATCTAGAAAATATTTTTGTGACACCTTTTGGCTTTCTTTATCAATTGTTGAATAATTTAAATCAAAATCAGCGGACATTCCTATATCTTTCCAGCTTTGGATAAAAGCAGGTCTAGTTTCTGCTAAGGTTCTATTGCATAAATCAATAAAAGCCGTTCTTTCCATTCTTTGAGAAGAAACACCTTTTTCTTTTTCAATGAATCTTTCTGTCGCGAGCCCATTATTATCAGTTCCGAAAGGAAAAATAATGTTTTTACCTTTCATTCTTTCAAAACGAACGATAACATCCTCGTGAGTATATGAAGAAGCGTGCCCAATGTGCATTTTTCCACTCATTGTTGGTGGCGGAGTATCTACAGAATAAATTTCTTCATTAGAAGCCTCATCATATTTATAGACATGATTTTCTTCCCAATATTTTTGCCATTTTTTTTCTGAGTTTTCCATAGATTTATTATATACAAAATTAGAAAATATAAAAGACCCTTAAGGGGGCCTTTATCAATTATTTTTCGTCCTCCTTGTTTTGACTTAAAATTAGCCAAAACATTACTGTTAAAATAACGATTATTAAGATTATTAACCAAAATGTACTCATACGCTTTTTACTTTATTCTTACATCTTTAAAGTACCATTTATTACATTAAAATACAAGGCTAAAAAGTACTGATTAAAGTTTCTACGATTAAAAAGAGAACGTAGATAACGACCAAAGCTAAAGCTTCTTTTTTTGAAACTTTTCCGTCAGTTTTACTAAAGATAAAGAAAGCAGAGCAAGCGACTAAAAGAAAGGCTCTGGCTAAGGCAAAGTTTTCAAAACCAGCAATTGAAATTGGAGAGATAAAACTTACAATTCCTAAAACAAGAGTGGCTGTTGTAACCACAGAACCCATTAAATTACCTAAAATCATATAGGTGTTATCTTTTTCAGAACATTTGATTGCAAAATATATTTCTGGTAAGGCATTACCAAAACCAACGATGAAAATACCAACTAGTATTAAAGGCATGTTTAAACCTGCTGCAAGCCCTTGAGAAGACCAAACAATTCCTTGTGCTGCAATAATAATCAAAGCAATTCCTAAAACAGTCTTAGAAAGTCCTTTTAAAAAGACAAGAAAAGAATTACAAAGCCCTTCGTTTGTTCTGCAAAGCTCTTCATCAAAAGGTTTTTTAAACCGTTCTTTTTTTGAAAAAAGCCAAAAGATATATGAGAAGTAGTAAAAGATAAGCATCAGTCCATCTACCCTAGAAAGATCCCCATCGAGTAAAAGCATGACTGGAAAAATGATAGCCCCTAAGACAAAAAACGAAGTTATCTTTATGGTCTCACTTTTAATTTCTATGGCTTTACCCATTAAGAGAATTGGTAAGGCTAAAACAATCGTTAAATTAATGATGTTTCCACTAATTATTTCCCCTAAAGAAAGTTCTGGTATTCCTTGAAGTGCGGAAGAAATTCCAACAAAAAGATTTGGAAGAGAGCCGAAAAAAGCCATGACTAAAAAAGATAGAACAAACTCTTTCCAACCTAAATATCGGGCTACATTCATGATTCCGTCAACAACCCATTCCCCTGCAAAATAAATAATCAAACAAGAAATAATAAAGACTGCAACAAGTATAATAAATGACATATTTAAATGTTAAAAAAATTAATTATCTCGTAAAGACCTCCTAAGATGAATAAAATGATTAATGGGTAGACAAGAAAACGTCTTTGCTTTTTTATTTTAGCATAAATTAAAAGAATTAAAATACCATCAATTCCAAAAAGAAGAGCTCCTACAAAAGAGATAACAGAAATGAAACTGTTAATTCCTAAAAGAAAAAGAGTGATCGGTACTCCGCACGTTATTATTGTTGATAAGTGTTTGTTTAATTTAAGATCAAACCAAAGTATTTTTTGAAGAGTAAGTCCCACAGTAATGTAAGAAGTGAAAGTAGTTAGAATACCGAAAGCAAGCGCAATGAATCCAACTTCACCTCCTAAAACTCCGCGAAGACAATCTAGTGAGGATTCAGTAATTCCTCCTCCGCAAATAGCTAAAACTATTCCAATAAAAAGAGAATAAACAATGGCGCAAATCAAAAAAGAAGAGATAACTATTTTTTTTAAACTTTTCCTTTTTTTATCTAAAAGTTCTTCTGCTTCTGGAACCATTGAAATTCCCCAAAAAGAAAAAAGTACTGGACCATAAGGTAAAAATAGATAATTTAAGTTAGTTGCAATGTTTAAATTAGAAAAATCAAGAAAAGGAATTGCTTTAAAGAAAATTAGAAAAAGACAAACAAAAAACAAAACAACTCCCCAAAGTTCTATTTTAGAAATAATTTTTATTCCAAAGATTATTAAAATAACGCCTGCTAAAAAATAAATTAAAGTAGCTAGCGTTACATCTAATTGAGTTATAGTAGATAAGAATTCTCCTCCTAAAATTAAATAAGCTAAAGTGGTTCCTAAAATTCCGAAGATGTTTGAGAAGAGAGCGACTTTTTCTCCTTTTTCTCCTAAGTGTAATTTTGCAAAACCTGGGAGTCTTTTGTTGTCAGGAGACTTTAAAGCAATCTCAGCCATCATTAAGTGAATTGCTAAAGCAAAAGAACCTAAGATTAAAAGATAAAAAGCCATAATAAATAATCCTGATTGATTCGCAATATATGGTAGTGCAAAAAGCCCTCCTCCTATTATAGAGCCTGCTAGTATTGCGGTAGAATAAACTTTTTTACTAATCATAGTCCAGTTATTAAATTAGCTAAAGCAAGTGTCCACATATAAAGAGTATCTAAAAATTGAGGAATTAGAAAAAGAATAAAAATTAAAATAAAGAAACCAAACTGATTTAAAAATAATTTTATGTTATCTCCCCCTTTTAATAAAGAGAATAAGATGTGAGAACCATCGAGTGGTGGAATGGGAATTAAATTAAACAAAGCAAGTAAGATATTATAAATTACGGCTAGAAAAAGAATTACACTTGCCATTTCAGGAAGAGGTATAAATCTAATAATTAATCCACAAAATAAAGCAACGAGAAGGTTAGCACCTGGCCCAGCTAGAGAAACTTTTAATTCTCCCCATTTATCTTTTAAATTGTAAAAATTGACAGGAACTGGTTTTGCCCAGCCAATAACAACAGAAGAACCTCCTAAGATTAAAAACAAAGGAAGAACAATTGTTCCTATGATATCAATATGTTTTAGGGGGTTTAAACTTAGTCTTCCTTGTCTTTTAGCGGTTTCGTCTCCTAATTCGTAAGCCATACTACCATGAGAGACTTCGTGAATAACGATTGAAAAAATTAAAATGATAAAACTAGCGATTGTGATTGGGTTTAAAATATCCATAAGTAAATAATAACATATCTGTATTTTTTGAAAAGACTTGCATTTATTTTATTTTTTGCTATATATATTAATATATGGCAAAAATATGTAAAATATGTGAAAAGAAATCAGCAATGGGAAGACAATACAAAAAGCTGATTTCAAAATACGATCCTACACCAAAGGTAAGAAAATACCCTAATTTGCAATGGGTTACTATTCCTAAAGATGTAACTAAGGAAGACTACAAAGAATTTGCAGGAAAAAGAATTTTAGCTTGCACTAAATGTATTAAAGCCTTAAGCAAGGATAGATAATTTTAAGATATATAAACCTCCCTTTTTTAAAGAAGGAGGTTTTTTGTTTTTAAAAACAAAAGCCCCGCTTTAAATAAAGACTTTCTGTAAAACTATTCGTGGGTTTCATGCTTTAATTACCAAAGTAATTAAAGAGTCCGAATCCCTAGTTAAAAGTGTTCAGAAAACTTTTAAAAAGCGGGGCCTTATTATTATATTACAAAGTTATCTTTCCGTCAAAAACATCGTTTACATCATTCATTGCGTCTTCCTTTGTTTGATGAATTACTTGATCAATGTGTTCTGGTGGAGTATAAATTGTGTAAAGTTTTAATTCTACATCAGGAGAGATGTTTATTACATTATGCTTTGCTCCTGCTCTTACCACAAAAACAAAACCATCAGTTACTTCAAACTCTTCGTCGTCTAAAACAACCTTTCCTGTTCCTTGCTCAATTCTAAAGAATTGATCTACATCAGAGTGAACTTCTTCTCCTATCTCTTCATTTGGTTTAAGAGACATTAAAACAAGTTGCATACCTTTAGCGGTAAAAAGAACTTTACGAAAATTTGTATTTTCTAAAGTGTCTTTTTCTATATTTGTTATATATCCATTCATATTTTTATTTTTTAATTCTAATAATATGACCTTTGTATATTTAATTGTATCAAACTTTTAATTTTTATTCAACTTTAAATATTCATAAAAATCATAAATGTTTCCTGCTCCCATAATGACAAGAACGTCGTTCTTTTTTAAATTGTTTTTCACAAACTCATTTGCTTTTTCAAAGCTTTCAATAAAAAGACAATTTTTATCATTAATGGCTTGAACTAGTTTTTCAGAATTAACTTTTTTTAAAGTTTCTTCACTCTCTCTTCCTTTAACAGTATAAATATCGTAAATTAAAACTTTTTTAACAAAGTTAAACTCTAAAGCTTTTTTAAAAGCGTCTTTAAAATCGTCAAAAAGATTAAAAGTTCTTTCGTATTGATGTGGCTGAAAAAGACAATAAATATCTTTTGTAGGATATTTTTCTTTTATTGCTTTTAAAGTAACTTTAATAGCCGTTGGATGATGTCCGTAATCATTAATGATTGTAAAGTCAAAAGAAGTATCGTCTATTTCCATCCTTCTCCAAGTTCCATTGAATTTTGAAAGTGCTTTAAGAGATGTTTCGTCTTTAATGTTTAACATTTTAGCAACGTTTAAAGCAAACATAGCGTTAGTGATATTAAATTCTCCAGGAATATTTAAAATTGGTTTAATCTCTTTTTCTTTATCAAAAACAACTTTGTTATTAGAGTTAATATGGTTTTCAAAAGTTTTTTCAAGAAGGACTTTTTTTGATTGTAAAGCGAATTTTTCAAAGCTTTTTTTAACGTTTTCAAAAGTTTTAAAATAGTCCAAGTGGTCAGCTTCTATATTAAGAATAACTCCTATATCTGGATTATAGTTTAAGAAAGAATCTTCATATTCACAGGCTTCAATAACTAAATACTTTGATTTTCCCATTCTAAAATTACTATTTCCAAACTCTTTAACTTTTGTTCCGACAATAACGGTTGGATCAAGGTTTGCTTCCTTTAAAAGTAAGGCAATCATTGTAGTCGTGGTTGATTTTCCGTGAGTACCAGAAATAGCAATCGTGAACATGCTTTTAGAAAGCTCTCCAAGAGCTTCAGGATAAGATAAGAGCCTCATTCCCTTATCTTTAGCGGTTAAGTATTCTTCGTTCCCGTTTTTAACCGCAGGAGTGAAAACAACTAAATCAAAATCTGAAGCAAGGTTCTCTTTTTTTTGAGGACCGATGTTAATCTTTGCACCCATTTTTTGCATTTCTTCAATTAAATCAGAGTTTACTACATCTGAACCATAAACTTCATTTCCTTTTAAAAGATAGTATTTAGCTAAAGCGGAAATACCAATTCCCCCAATACCTATAAAATATATTCTCATAAAATTATTCTTTTTAAAATTATATATTCTGTACCTCCTTTTTTAATTTCACTTTCCATAATCTCGATTGATTCTACGTTTGTTTCAAAATCAACTAGATTATCATTAATGTTTGGAATTTCTTCTTCCTCTATTTTTTTAAATTGCCATTGGACAATTCTTCCTAGTGTTATGTGAGGTAAAAAAGACTCGGTTTCTTTTTCTGTACTCAAGATGACTTTCTTGATTTTTTGTCTGAGGTTCTCTAAGGTTTCATTTTTTTCACCAAAAACCCAAACCATTTTTCGATGCTTCTCTCTTGGCATAAAATCAACTTCATTGAATTTCATTCTGAACGGTTTAAAATCTCTAACAACGTTTTCTACTTGGTCTAATATTGAAATAAGGTCATCGTCATAAACATAGCCGATGAAAAAAACTGTAATGTGAAGATTCTCTTTGCGTGTCCACTTTATAGGACAAGCATCATTAAAAGAGTTTTCAATTTTGTTTTGAAGTCGAACCATTTCTTCTTTAGCTCTATTTCCAAAATTGACAGCGATAAAAACTCTTTTTTTAGTATTACTTACCATGTCTTCTTTCTCTTAAATTAAAATTATTAATGATTTCTTCTAGTTCTGCTTCTTTGAATTCTGGAAAGAGTGTTTCTGTGAAATGCAATTGAGAGTAGGCAGTATCCCACATCATGAAGCCAGCTGAGTTATGAGGATCCTCTCCCGCTCCAGTTCTAATAATTAAATCAACTGGAGGAAGGTTTTTTGTCCAAAGACTTTCTTTAATATTTTTTTCGTTAACTTCTAAATCTTTTTCTTTGATAGTTTTAATAGCGTCAATCATTTCATCGGTTCCATTATAGGCTAGAAGAAAAGTTAAAACAAGCTTTTTATTGTTTTTGGTTTTTTCAATAATTTTAAAAATAATCTCTTGAGTTTCTTTTTTAAAAACTTCTTGCCATCTTCCAATAAAATTAACATTAATACTTTCTTCCATTATTCTCTCGTCGTTTAAAAGTCTTTCAAATTGTTTGTGAAAGATGTTTAAAAGATTTTCTGTTTCTAGTGGACTTCTTTTTGTTAAATTATCATAAGAAGCTCCCCAAAAAGAAAAATAAGGAATTTTTATTTCTACTATTTTTTGATATATTTTTTCAAATTGCAAGGAACCTTCTTCGTGTCCCAAAGAAGCTTCTTTGAAATGTTTTTTTGCCCAACGTCTATTCCCATCAGGAATGATTACTAAATGATTTAATTTCATAATTGATTTTTTCTATTTTAATAGGATCTTTTATATTTTCTTCTCTATAAATGTAGCCAAGCATAAACGAAAAAGAAGAAATAAGGAAAACAGCGATAAAAAGAATGATTTCCTTCTCGTATGTTTTGACAAAAAATATTATTTTTGCTATGATTTTCATATAAATTAAATACTGTTTTTAATATGTTTCTAATATATATTAAATCAGTTTATAAAGAAAATGTCAAAAACGAAAGCTTCGGGAACAACTAAACTGGGAAGAGATTCACAGCCACAATATTTAGGGGTTAAACTTTATGATGGTGAAAAAGTTAAAACAGGAAACATTATTGTTCGTCAGAGAGGAACAAAGTTTCTAATGGGAGACAATGTTAAACTTGGAAAAGATCATACTATTTACGCCATGAAAGATGGAGTGGTAAGATTTACAACTACAAGAAAGAAAAAGTTTGATGGATCTCAGAGAATAGCAAAAATTGTTCACGTAAAATAAATTAAAAACCGCTTTTAGGCGGTTTTTTGTTTGGTGGCTTCTATTAATCCTTTAAATAAAGGATGTGGTTTTAAAGGACTAGACTTTAATTCTGGATGAAACTGACAGGCAATAAAGTAAGGATGGTTTTTTAATTCAATTATCTCTACTAGATCTTTATCTTTATTAATTCCAGAAAAGATAAGTCCGTTTTTTTCAAGAATGTCTCTATAACTGTTATCAACTTCATATCTGTGTCTATGTCTTTCTTTAATGTCTTCTTTTTCGTAAACATTAAAAGCTAAAGAATCTTTTTTAAGATTACAATCCCAAGAACCAAGTCTCATTGTTCCTCCGTAGTTGTTGTTTTTCAAGAGTTCTTTCTGTTCTTCCATAATATCAATAACTAAGTTTTCTGCTTTATCGTTGAATTCTCTTGAGGTAGCGTCTTTTATATTGCAAACATTCCTTGCGTATTCTATTACTGCAAGCTGAAGGCCCAAACATAGTCCCAAGAAAGGAATGTTGTTTTTACGAACGTATTCAATAACTTTAATCTTTCCTTCAACTCCCCTTGTTCCAAATCCTCCAGGAACAACAATAGCATCAAACTCGTCTAATTCATTTAAGTTCTCTCCATTTTCATATTTTGAAGAAGAAAGCCAAGTAATGACTGGTTTTTTGTGGTAAAACCAAGAGGCGTGTTTTACAGCTTCAATCACAGAGATGTATGAATCGAGGAGATTGAACTCTCCTGTTTCAAAATATTTACCTACAATTCCAATTTTAACTTCTTCTTCGCAACTCTTTATTCTATTAACAAGATCTTCCCATTCTTTTAAATCTTTAGTTCCTTTATCAAGTTCAAACTTTTCTAGAATTAAATCTCCTAAGCCTTGTTCATCGAAACGAACTGGTATCTCGTAAATACTTTCCACATCAGGAGAAGAAAGTACATTTTCTTCTCTTATATTACAAAAAAGAGAAATTTTCTTTTTTCTTGGTTCATCAAGTGGTCTACTTGCTCTTCCAAAGATAAAGTCTGGTTGAATTCCCGCCTCGTTAAGCATTCGCGCTGCTGTTTGCGTTGGCTTTGTTTTCATTTCTCCAACAACAGAAGGAATAGGAAGATAACTTACAAGAACAAAGAGAACGTCTTTAGGTTGCTTCAATTTCATTATTCTTGCTGATTCAAGAAAAAGCATGTTTTGGTATTCCCCAACAGTTCCTCCAATTTCAATTAAAACAAAATCAGCTTTTGTTTTTTCTTCTACATTTTTAATTCTAGAGATGACTTCATTAGGAATATCAGGGACTACTTCCACGCATTTTCCTTCGAACTCTAAATTTCTTTCTTTTTTAATAACAGAAAGATAAACACTTCCCGTAGTCATATAATTATCTTTAGAAAGATTCAAATCTAAAAATCTTTCGTAGTTTCCTATGTCCTGATCACACTCTGTACCGTCATCGGTAACAAAAACTTCTCCGTGTTCAATTGGATTCATTGTTCCTGCATCAACGTTGATGTATGGATCAATTTTTACGGCAGTTACTGAGTAACCTCTTGATTGTAAGACTTTTCCTATTGAAGCAGTGGTAATTCCTTTTCCAACGGAAGACATTACTCCTCCTCCTATAAAGATATATTTTGACATATGCTTTTTATTTATCCTCCTTATCTATAACTACATTAATTTCAGATTCTAAATCTGAATTTAATTTAACTAATACTTTAAACTCTCCTATTTTTTTAATAGGTTCTTTGACAATAATTTGTTTTTCAGAAACTTCAAACCCATTTTGATTTATTTTTTCTGCTATTTTTTTAATAGAAATAGCTTCAAAGAGTTGTCCTTCTTCTCCTGCTTTAGCTTTAATGATAAATCTCTTTCCTTCAATTTCTTTTGATTTTTTAATAGTTAATTCTTTTTCAATCCTTTTTTTCTCGATTTCCTCTTTTTGTTTTATTTCTGCTTTTTTAACAATTTCAGGAGTAGCTCTAACAGCTAAATTCTTAGGAAAAAGAAAATTGTTTGCGAATCCATCGCTAACATTTTTAACTTCGTCTTTTCTTCCAATTTTATTTACGTCTTTAAGTAGTAGTACTAACATATCTTTATTTTTATTTATTATCAATTAATTCAAGCGCTTTTTTAAACTGCGAATCGTCATTTTCTTCTGTGTTCTCTATTTTTATCTCTGGCTCAATTCCTATTCCATGAATTTGTTCATCTAAAGGAGTGTACCATTTCTCTGTTGTCATTTTAAGGATAGAACCATCACTTAAATACAAAACTTTTTGCACTAAGCCTTTACCAAAAGAAGTTTCTCCAAGAGTGGTTACATTTTCTAAATTACCATCAAGAGCTCCTGTTAATATCTCTGCGGCTGAAGCGGTTCCTTTATTGATCAAGACAACGATTTTGTAATCAGCTAATTTTCCAGGACCGTCCGATTTTAACCAAAAACATTCTTCTCCCTTGTCACATTGTTTTAAAACTAGAAGGTCTTTTTCAAGAAAAAGAGAGGCGATGTTTTTAGCTTCTGAAACAAGTCCCCCTGGATTGTTTCTTAAATCTAGAATAATTCCATTAACATTACTTGTATTTAAAATTTTATTAGTTAATTCTTTAACGTCTTTAGATGAGGTTTCAGAGAATTGGAAAATAGATAAAAGAGCTATTTTCCCTTTTTCTGTTTCTATAAATTCAAGCTCTGCACTTGGAACAATAATGGTGTCTCTTTTAATATCAAATATTTTTTCAATCTCATTTCTTTCTACAGTTAAAAGAACGTTTGTTCCAGCAGTTCCCCTTATCTTTTGAACAATAGCATCAAGAGCTAAACTAGAAATTTCTTCATCGTTAATTTTCTTGATAATGTCTCCAGAGACAATACCTGCTTTTTCTGCAGGAGTATTCTTTATTGGAGAAATGACAATAACATCATCATCTTTTTTCGCTATCTGTATTCCGATGCCATCAAATTTTCCATCCAAATCGTCTTGAAAAGATTCTGCTTCTTCTGGTGTTAGAAAAGAAGTGTAAGGATCGCCAAGAGAAGAAACAAGTCCTTTGACAGCGTCATAAACCATTGCTTCCGAATCAATGTTTTCTTCAAAAACAAAACCTTCTTTAATGTTTCTCCAAGCTTCTGCTAAAATTGATAAATTGAGTCCGTTTTCAGAGTAAACATCAGCGTAAATTTTTTCATTTATTTTTTGGTTTACAAAAAAACCAAAAGCAAAGCCTAAACATAAAACAAAAACAATAATAATTTCTTTTGATATTTTTTTGTTCATAATCTATTTCTATATATCACAATTAATTAGCAAAAACAATCTTGAAAATTGTGATAAAAATGTTTTAAATATTATTATTTATCCACTCCTTTATCTCTCCTTCTTCTTTATACCCAACAAAGAAAGAAGTTGCTTCTTCCCCTTTAAAAAGAATAACCGTTGGAATAACATCTATCTTAAAAGTACCTCCCAAAATTGGATTTTCATCTACATTAACTTTGCAAAAGAGAACCTTATCTTTGTATTCTTCTGAAACTTTTTCTAAGACTGGTCCTAATTTTTTACAAGGAGGACACCATTCAGCCCAAAAATCAACTACAACTGGTTTTCCGGCGTTTAAAATTACTTCTTCAAAATTTTGATCGTTTAAATTTTCCATAGTTTTATTTATAAATCTTTTTTAATCTCTTCGAATTCGTTTTCGACTTCAGCTAATCTTTTTTTAGCCTCTTTAATAAGAGAGGTTGCTTCTTTAACTTTTTTAAGCCCAAGCTCAATATCAATTTCTTTTTGATTTTGAAACCAATCTGATATAGAAGATAAACTACTAATCATCTCTTCTAAATTTTTATTTTCTTTTTGTGTCATATATTTTTGATTTAATTATACCATCAAAGACTTCTAAGTCAATCAAGTCTTCTTTTTGAACCTCATTAATGCTTTTTATAAGTTTATCATCTTTTCTTAAAATAGAATAACCTAAAGAAAGAGGACGCTTAGGGTCACAATATTTTATTTCTTTTTCAAAATACATAATCTTTTCTTTTTTCTCTTTTATTAAAGATAAAAAATCAGTAAACAAGTTGTTGTTTAAGTTTTGAAGAAAAACTTTCTTGCTATTTATTTCATTTTTAAGAATAAGAAAACTCTGAGAAGCGAGTTCTATTTTTTTATTAACTTCGTTTAGAATGTGATTATATTCTTCAAAGATTGACTGAGTTTCTTCATTAATTTTAAAAACTAATTCATTCCAAGATTCGTTCAAAAGTTTTGTTACTGCTGTTGGGGTTGAAACAGAATAGTCAGACGCCAAAGCAAAAAGAGGTTCGTCTTCGTGATGTCCGAGTCCTGCAATAACGGGGCAAGGATAATCTACAATTTCTCTAATAACACTTTCATTGTTGAAAACATCAAAAGAATTCTTTGAACCACCACCTCTAATAACAACCAAACAATCAAGGTCTATTTTTCTAAACATTTTAATTGATGAAATTAAATCTTCTATAGCTTCCGCTCCTTCAACTCTTGAATCAATAAATTTGATTTTAAAATTGTATTTTTGAAGATTGTTTAAAAAGTCATGAATTACCGCTCCGCTTTTAGAAGTGATGACCCCTATTTTTTTAGGATATTTTTTAAGCTCGAGTTCTCTTTTGAAAAGTCCTTCTTTTTCTAATTTTTCTTTAAGCTGATCGTATTGTTTTTTTAATTCTCCTTCTCCCTTAAGTTCGATCAAAGAAGCTTTAAAACTTAATCTTCCGCTAGGACCATAAACGCTAGGAACTCCTGAGGCAATAATTTTCATTCCTTCTTCTAAATTAAGGCCACATATTTTATAGTAATAACCCCAAATAACACACTCTAAAACACTTCCTTTTTCGTCTTTTAAAGAAAAGTAAACATGGCCCTTAGTGCTTTTTTTAATCTGATTAACTTCTCCTTCAACTTTTGCAGTGCATCCAACAAGAACAGTGTTTAGAAGTTCAATGTATTCAGAAATTGAAAAGATATTATTTTTTAGTATTTCCTGATACATTTTTAAATTCTTTATTAAATCTTAATTTTGCTAAAACGGCTTCTTTTCTATAATTACAATAATCACAATTAGGATTCATTTCTGGAATTTCATCTTTAGTCAAACATTCTTTTATTTCTAAAAGTTTATTTTCGATCCAAGAAGTGTCTCCTTCGTAAGGAATAATTTTTATTTTAAAGTCTAGTCTAGCGTCAAATTTATCTTGACCAGTATCTCCGTTGCAATAAACAAAATAGCCTGTTTTTGAAACTTTAAAACCATTATTTGAAACTAGCCATTGGTAAATTTCCATTTGTCTTTTATATCCAATTTGCCACTCTGCATCTAAACTAACCTCTCCTTGCTTCGAAGTAGCCTTGTAATCAACGACAATGACTTCTCCTTCTTTATTAACCCATAAATCATCTACTCCTCCAAAAACTAAAAAATTAGAAGGTTTGTGAAGGTATCTTACTCCAACGAAAGTATCTCTGTAGTCATTTAAATTTTTATGAGCGAATGGAATGGCATCTATTTTAAATTCTTCAAAAAGTGGATGAGGTTTTTTATCTTTTCTTAAAAGATCAAATTCTTTTTTAAGAAGTGTATCTACCGCACTGTTTAAAGTAAAAGGAAAGCCTGGTGGCCTACCTGTTCCAAGCCTTCGGTCTAAATAAAAACATTGAGGACATTCACAAAAAAGGTCTATTTTAGATCGACTTAAATTAAAAGGTTCTTTTGATTTTGGATCAAAGAGTCCCGTTGTTCTTCTTGCTTTATAGTAATCACTCATAATTTTATTTTACTAAAGTTCCAATCTTGTTTTTTAGAATGTCATCTATCTTATCTAGATATTTAACATTAAAAACAATAAGTGGAATATTATTATCTCGACACAAAGTAAAGGCAGTTGAATCCATTACTTTTAAATTTTTTGAAATAACTTCTGAAAAAGAAATTGTTTTAAACATTTTAGCCTCTTTATGTTTATCTGGATCCTTGTCATAGATTCCATCAACATCAGTGGCTTTTAAGATAAAGTCAGCGTTAATCTCGCAAGCTCTCAAAACAGCGGCTGTGTCTGTTGTAAAGAAAGGATTTCCTGTTCCTCCTGAAAAGATAACAATACGGTTTTTCTTTAAATGACTTAAAGCCTTTCTTCTAAAAAATGGTTCGGCTACTTTAGGCATTTCAATCGCGGTAAGCATTCGTGTTTCAACCCCCATTCCTTCTATAGATTCTTGAAGTGATAATCCGTTAATAATAGTTGCAAGCATTCCCATATTATCAGCTACAGCGCGGTCAAATTTTTCAGCTCCAACCTCTCTTCCTCTAAAAATATTTCCTCCACCGATAACAATTGCAAGATCAATATCTTTTTCTTTGAGCTTAACAATTTTCTCTGCAATTTCTTTTGCTTTTAAAAGAGAGACGGCTCTGCTTTCGTCTCCGAATAATTCCCCAGTAAGTTTTAACAAGATTCTTTTTTTTGTCATAAGTTTTATTTTACAAATAGAAAACAATGGCAATGTCCATCGTTTTTAATTTCTTCTTTATGATAATAACAAGGACAAATAATTTTTTTGTCTTCTTCTTTATTGTTAGATAATCTTCTACAAGGACAATATTTATTCTTTTTTAAAAGTAAAAGAATAATATTTTCCACAACTTTTTTATCAGGATTTAAACGAAAACCATTTTCTTTAGCATAGTCTTCGTATTCTTTTGTTAATTTTTTAATTTTATCTTCCATAAAATTATCTTAACATATTTTATTTTTTTAAACAAAGCTGTCCGCAAGCTGCGTGAATATCACCTCCAAAACGATATCTTTCCGTTACATAGATTCCCCCTTTTTCTAGATAACCTTTAAACTTTTTAATTGTTTCAATTGAAGGCGCTTTAAAATCTTCTGTGTTGTTGTATTTTATTAAATTAACTAAATACAAAGGGCGTCTCATTATTTTAGCTAATTCTTTTGCGTCAGTTAAAGAAGAATTAACATTTTCCATTAAAGTATATTCAAACATAACTTTTCGGTTTGTTTTTTTAATGTATTTATTAACAGCAGTTAAAATTGCTTCAAGAGTATACTTTTCAGAAATAGGCATTATCTTTGTTCGTTTTTTGTTATTAGGAGCATGAAGTGAAATAGCTAAATTAACTTGAAGTTTTTCGTTACTTAATTTATTAATTCCTTCTATTATTCCTACGGTTGAAATAGAGATATGTCTTGCACCAATATTAAAAGCATTTTCATTATTTAAAGTTCTAATTGCTTCAAGAACATTGTCATAATTTAAAAAAGGTTCTCCCATTCCCATAAAGACAACATTGTTTATATTCTCAGTTCTTTTAAAAAAGAGAACTTGTTCCAGTATTTCCTCAGAAGTTAAATTTCTTTTTAAACCTAATTTTCCAGTAGCACAAAACTTGCATTTAAGAGCACAGCCAACTTGAGAAGAAACGCAGACAGTAGTTCTGTCTTCGTGCTTCATAAGTACGGTTTCAATCTTCAAACCATCAGAAAGAGTGATTAACGCTTTTTTAGTATTCTTACTTTTAAAGACTTCAGCTTCAATTTTTAAAGAAACTTTTTCTTTTAATTCTTCTCTTAATTTTAAAGACAAAACAGTTGCTTTGTCGAAGTCATCAATAGCGTCTCCATAAATTAATTTTTCAATCTGTTTTTTTCTAAAAGCAGGTTCTTTTTCTATTATTTCGTTTATTTGTTGTAAGTTCATATTTAATTTAATTTCTCTCTTTTTATCTTCTCAAGAACACTGTTTAATTTTTTAGTTCTTGTAGAAGCAACTTCTTCATATTTCTTAGAAGCACTTAAAATCCGGTCTCCTAAAACATTAAATTGTTCATTGTATTTTTCATATTCTTCTTCAAACATTTTAATGAGTTTAATAATTTCGTATAGGTTTTCTTGATAAACAAAGTTTTTGTAAGATTGAAAAATCATTCTTAAGATGGCGACAAAGCTAAAGGGTCCAGCTAAAATTACTTTCTTTGACATTGCTTCTTGCCAAGTATCATAAAGCTTGTCGTAAATGAAACTAAAAATCATTTCGTTTGGAATAAAAAGAATCACAAAATCAACGGTTTTTTCTTCGGGATTGATATAGCTTCTTGAAGAGGCTTGTCTAATTTTTTCTTTAACGTCTTTTTTGAATTCAGCAAGATATTTATCTTTTTCTAGTTTGTCTTTTGCTTCTTCAAACTTAATTAAGGCACTTAAAGGAAATTTAACATCAACATTAATTTTAGTTTTGTCTGGTAGAAAGATGGTAAAGTCTGGACGATTAGAATTAGTATCTTGAGCCGTATTAATGATGTAATTTTCTCCTTTTACAAAACCAACTGATTTTAAAAGTTCTTCTGCTATTTCTTCACCGTACCTTCCTCTCATTTGATTGTTAGCTAAGATGTTCTTTAATCCGTCTGTAGACTCTTTTAAATCTTTGGTTAAAAGTTTGTGTTCTTCTAAAATAGTTTTAAGAGAACTAAACTCTCCTATTCTATCTTTTTCTAAAACCGCAATTTCCCTTTGACTTTTTTCAAGCTCTCGTCTTATTTGTTCTGTTAATTCTTTTATGTAGTCTTTTCTTTCATTTGCTACTTCTTGTTTTAAATCAAATTGAGAAGAAAAGTTTTTCATTTTTTTTAAAAACAAAACAAGAGTGATGATAAGAACTAAAACAGAAATTAAAATTAAAATTGTTTCTAAAGTCATATTCTTTCTTTTAAGATAAAAACATTATCATTATTAAAAACTTTACTTTTTACTTTTATTGCAATTTCTTCTCCTTTCTTAGCCTTTTTTATTTCTTTGTTTTCTTTTTGCATTGATTCTATTTTTTGTTCTAAAAAAGTTTTTTCTCCTTCTATTTGAATGTTCTCGTTTAAAGAAACTCCTTTGTGTTCTAGATTAATTAAAGCCACTCCTATTTTAGAATAATAATGAGTCACATGTCCCAAAAGGACTTTTTCATACTTTGAAATATTATCTGCTTTGTCGTAACTAATACCCTCTTTTCCCGGCTCTCCAAAGTAAAAACCAGTAGAGAATCCACGGTTGTAGACTTCAATTAATTCTTTCTTCCAAGCTTTGACTTTTTCTTTAGTAAAGGTTTTATTAAAATGAGCGTCAACGGCTTCTCTATAACATCTTGCTGTAACTTCAATATATTTTGGATCTCTTCTTCTTCCTTCAATTTTAAACGAATCTATTCCAGCTTTAATTAATTCGGGAATGAATTCAATCATACAAAGATCTTTTGCGTTTAAAAAATATTTACCTTCAGTTTCAAATTCGTTTCCTTTTTCATCACTTAACTTCCATAATTTTCTACAAGGCTGAGCACAAGAACCGCAGTTAGAAGATTTATTGAAAAGATAAGCTGATAAAATACATCTTCCTGAGATCGCAACACACATTGCTCCGTGAACAAAAGTCTCTATTTCAATCTTTACTTTCTTTTTTATTTCTTGAACTTGTTTTAAGGTTAATTCTCGAGCAAGAACAACTCTTTTAGCTCCTAGTTTTTTATAGAATTCAGCTGTTTTGTAATTAGAAACATTTGCTTGAGTAGAAATGATAAAAGGGACTTTTTCTTTTTTTGCTATTTCAATAACTGCAAAATCCCAAACAATAATAGCGTCAACTTTAGCTTCTTTTGCTTTTTTAACTAATTTCTCTGCTTTTTTAATATCATCGTTGTATAAGACAGAGTTAATTGTCATATATGCCTTTATATTATAGCTATGACATTTACTTACAAAAGCAGGAATGTCTTTTATAGTTAA
>JAQVLU010000018.1:3080-7504 GCA_028703995.1 Minisyncoccota bacterium | reverse complement strand
GAAAGTTCTCCTACTTTCAATCCCATTAAATCATTATCAATAAGGAAAGAAGACGCCGTAGTTCTTAAAACTTGTTCTGTTTGTTCTCTCGCAGCAAGAGACAAAGCCTTGTAAACAGTGCTATCAAAATCTAAATTAGAAAAATCTTGACGATAATATCCAACCTTAATATTAGGAGCAACAAAAATACCTTCGGACTTGTTTTCAACAATTGATTCAAGAAGAGTACTTTTTCCAATTCCATTAGGTCCTTTTAAAAGCAAATGTTCATTTTTTCTAACTTCTACTTTGACTTTTCTTTCTGAGGTTTTGTTTTTTTTAATCACTTTAACTTTAGAAAGATTAACAATCACCCCTCCAATATCTTTTTGAGCTTCAATTACAAAAGGACGAATAGTCTTGTCTTCCCTTCTAACAACAACTTTTTGCTCTCTAGCTGTTTCTGCTTTCTCTCTCATTCTTTTTGCTACCATACGCATTTGACCCCCTTTATGAGCAAAGAAATTAGATCTTTCTAAATTCTCTCTGATTGTTTTTGCAAGTTGTGCATTCTTTTTGTTTTCTCTTTCTTGACGAATAGCAATTTGTTCTTGTACGTCAAAATAGTTTCCCGTATATTGTTCTACTTTTTGAGTAAAAACATCTAAGTAGAGAACACCGTCAGTAAAACTATTTAAGAATTTAGCGTCATGGGAAATAACTAAACAAGTTTTTGGATATTCAATTAAAAACTTTGTTAGGTGTGAAATCCCCTCTTTATCTAGATTGTTTGTTGGCTCATCAAGTAAAAGCAAATCTGGGTTTTGAATAAGAGCTGAAGCTAGAAGAAGTCTTGCTTGCTGACCTCCTGAAAAAGATTTAATTGTTTTTTCAAACGGAGCGTCAAGATTTACAATTTCTAAAATGTTTTTAATTCTAACTTCAATATCATATACTTTTTCTTTAAAACATTTTTCAAAAAACTCCTTAACTGTTAGATTAAGATCGTTTCTTGGAATAACTTGTTTTGAGATAGCGATAGATAAATTGTTTTCTATATTTATACTACCACTATCTGGCCTAATTTGTTTTGTAATTAAATTGAAAATTGTACTTTTTCCGGCTCCGTTTTGTCCCATAATGGTTACTTTTGAGAAACGATGTATAGAAAAATTAACCTCACTTAAGAGTGGATTATCTTCTTCGTACGAGAAAGAAACTTTATCAAATTTTAAAATAGATTCATTTTTCATGTTTTTTAATAGAATAGAATTTTTAATATGGTTACTTTATTTTTTCGGCTGCTTTAGCGAGTATCTCTTCTATCTTATCTTCACGCTTTTTGTAAACTGAGTTAATAAAGATTCCGATAAGGATTCCTAAAATAGCGCCTGCTAAAATATCGCTTGGAAAATGAACTCCAACAAAGATTCGAGCTATTCCCATAAGAATAGAGGCGGTAAAAAAGATAATTCCTAATTTTTTATCAAAATTATAGATAACAGTACTGATTGCAAAAAAGAAAATGGCATGCCCTGAAGGAAAAGACTCTAAGCTGTCGTTTATACTTACAGGAAGCAAAAGAGAAACATTCTCTAAGCTTTCATAAGGTCTTTCCCGAGCGAGTAATAGAACAATTAAAGGTTTAACAATTATTCGAGCAATAAAGCCTGCTAGTACTGCAAAAACAACCATAACTCTTTTTTTTAATCCGATGATAAAATAAATAGCGAGAATAAAAAAAAGAATATAGGCTAAATATTCAGCTAAAAAAACACCGACAAAATCTAATATTTCTGATTTTTCGGCTAGTCCGTTAATTGCTTCAAAAATTTCAATATCGTAATTCATAATAAAAATGCCATTTTATTGACATTTTTACTATACTCAATTTGCTTTTAAAAGTAAAGGTTATTTAAATAACTTGAAAACCCAACCTAGAAAACTAAATCCTTTCTGAGAATTTTCTAAAACATTTTCAATTTCAGTGTTTGCGTTCAAAAGAAGATTGATTTGTTCTTCTAAAACAACCTTATTTTCTTCTTCCGCAACTTGATCTTTTAATTGAACAAGAGCCTCTATTTGAGTTTTATTTTCCGCTAAAAGAGTTTCTGCTCTGTTTACTTCTTTGTAATCTGGTCCTAAAACAATTTTAGAAAAAGCATTTCTATTTTGTATTTTCTTAACACTCTCTTCTAGCTTCAAATTGTTTTCGTTTTGAGCTTGAGCAACAACTCTAACTTGCTCACCAATTCCTCCTTGCATATTTTCTGCAGAATTAAGAATTTGATGAACGGCTTCAGAAACATTGCTTCTGTTTTGTTTTTCTTCTCCTTGATTTTGAACTGGAGTAACATCTATTAATTCTCCACTTTCAGTTTGCACCTGAACTTGCATTTGAATTTGATTATTCTCCTGTGTTTGAACTCTATTTTGTTGCACTACTACCTCATCAGAAACAGTAACCTTTTGTCCGTTCTCAGAATTTATATTAGCTTGTTTTTCAATTAAAATGTGACCTTCCCCTGTATTAGCAGCATAAGTAATGTTTGCTAAAACAAAGAAGAAGACTAGAGTTGTGATTAAAAGTTGTTTTTTCATTTTTTTAAATATTTTAATTTATCTTGTCTTTATTATACTTTCATTATTTTACGCTTACAATATTGACTTTTTCTTCTATTTATGGTATAAATAAAACAGTAAAAGGAGATCTAAGAAATGACTGATTTGATTATTGTAGGACACACTTTAGATCCAAGTGGTACAGCAAGAAGATTGCAAGCAATGCTTCGAAACAAAGGAAGAGATGCCGTTGTTATCGATCCTTTCAAAGAAGAGCGAAAAAACAGTAAGCTTTTCAGAAAAACTCTACTGTCGATGAAAAAGAGCGATTCCTTTATTGAACAAATCGAAAAGGAAGCTAGCTCTCTTGAGATAGACACCATATACACATTTAGTTATGGCGCTATCGCAATCTTATCAACAAAAATCAAGGCAAAAAAGTATGTCTTGATCGCTCCCCCCTTGGGAAAGATTCATCACAAGCCATTAGAAAGAATCTTCTTCTTCCTTCCAGGATTAAGAGAAGTAAGGAGCAAAGTTTTTCAAAACAAACTCTTCGCAGCATTATTTATGCTCGAAGAAGAAAAAGTTCTTGTTGTTTCTTCTTTAGGAGATGGAAGGGTTGATTACCAAAACTTAGGTGAGCTTTCCTTCGTTGTATCGTCTATTCACGATTTCAAAAACGTGCTTCATGGTGACTTTATGAGAAACTATGATGTGGTTGCAAGAATCGCTGAATTTTAAAAAAGGTTCTATATTAGAGCCTTATTTTTTTTAGACAAATATTAATTACGGGAAGAGTTTCTATATCAAAATTTTTTAATTCTTCAAGAGAAAATACTTTTGCTCCTAAAACCTCTTCTTTATCCCCCGTCGGTTTTATTAATTTATCACTATAAACAATATAGCAAGGAATGTAAGATATTGGAAAAGGATAAGAAAGTTTTCTTTTTTCGTCAACAGGAATTGGTTTTTTAGCGGTAAGTTTTCTGTATCCAATAAATTTTGATTTTGAAATATATGCACCAACTTCTTCTAAGAGTTCTCTCTCAAGAGCTTCTTCAACCGTTTCCCCCTTTTCTATGTGTCCTCCAGGCATTTCCCAACCTCGATAAGTTTTAGTTAAAACAATACCGTCTTTGTACTTCACTAGAGCAAAAACTGCTGAGCACAAATTACGTTTAGGAAAAAAACTAGAAAGATGAAATTCCCAAAAAATATTGTCTCCCCAATTACCTTCTAAGCACTTCATAAATCAACGCATTCTTTACCGTTAAAACATCTACCTTCTCCACAATTACAAATCTTCACTTCTTGGTTTTTTAAACAGAAATCATTAAGGCAAGTATTTTTAAAGTTTGAAGATCCTTCGCATTCAAGTGAAAGCTCTATTCTTCCTCCGTAAAGCAAACAAGAAGTTTCTTTGATTGAATCTTCTTTTGTTGTTTCGATTAAGACGTTGTTTTCAACCATGAAAGACCTAGAGACACCAATAGAAGTAAAAGCAACCATAGGTTCGTCAATTCTTCTATCAGCATAGTTAACAACTATCTCCTCATTATTTATTTCTATTCCTTGAGGAGAAATTCGGTCTCCTAAAAAAATAGCATTAATTCCCTCGCAAGTATTTTTTTTATTTAAAGCAACAGCTAAATAAAAGAAGGTTCCAGTTCCTCCTGTGTTTTGCGTTAGGATAAAAGCAGAATCAATTGTTTTGTCATTATTAAAATCGCCATCAATTTTATTTCCAAAATATGTTGTTACTGTAAAATCATCTTTTTTATATCCATCGATTAAAGAAACTTTTTCTCCTTGAATAGTATAAGCACAATTCTTAACATCCATAATATTTTTAGAAGTATTAAATTTATAATCTAAAAAAA
>JAQVLU010000018.1:0-2980 GCA_028703995.1 Minisyncoccota bacterium | reverse complement strand
AAATATGAAAAAAATAGGACTAACAATCGATTCGAAAGCAGATCTAAAAGATGAGTATTTAAAAGAAAATAACATAGAAGTGGTTGATTTTACTATTGATTACGGAGAATTTGAATCGCTTCAAGGTAACATCTTTAACAAGCAAAGAGAAGGTTTTAAATTAGGATTCAAAGAAGGAATCAAAACTTCTCAACCTTCCCTTAAGAAATACTTAGACGCTTTTAAAAGCAAATTAAAAGAATTTGAAACAGTTGTTCATCTTTCTTTTTCTTCGGGTGCTTCAGGAGCATATAATGCTGCAAATCAAGCTCTTAAATTTTTAGGAGAAGATGGAAAAAGAGTTTTAATTTTAGATTCTGAAACAGGGAGTGGCGCTCAGGGACTACTGATGATGAGAATAGTAGAAGACATTAAAAAGAATTTAAACCTTGAAAAAATTGTTGAGAATTTTAATACATACAAAAAGAATAATCATTTAATTTTTGCTTACGATGACCCAAGGTGGTTATTTGCTGGAGGAAGAATGCCTAAAATATTGCCTTACGGACTAGAAAAAATGAAGCAAATGAAGATAGGAGTAATAATGTGCGTAAGAAATAAAACCATAAAACCATATTCTGTGCAAAAGAACTTTTTTGAACTAGCCACTCCCCTTTTTAAAGAATTCGAAAAGAAGGTAAAAGGAGTTTCTTCAAAAATAAGTGTTATTATTTCTCATGGAGACAATTTAGAACAAGCAAATAAATTGAAAACTTTGGTAGAGAGCGTGAAAGATGTTACTGTTGAAAGTGTTAGTCTTTTAGACGTTGTTTTAGGTGCACATACTGGACCAAATACAATTGTTCTAAGCTGGCAAATACATGATTAAAAGAATTTTAATTTCTATTACTGGGAAAAATAGAAAGGACTGGAAGAGTAAACTAGAAGAAATAGAAGCTTTAAAGATTAAAGAAGTTTGTTTGTTTTTAGAATTCTATGATAAAGAAAAACGAGAAGAGATTTATCGAGCTCTTTTGAATTCAAAAATAAAAAGCATTCCTTTAGTACATATTCGTCATGATATGATAAAAGAAGAGCTAAAGTTCTTGAAACATCAATACAAAACAAAATACTTTACCATCCACGAGATAAATTTTGAACAAGATGATCTTTTAAAATGGAAAGGTTTTTACAAGAACCTTTGTTTAGAAATGAATTTCGATAATTATGTTTCTTCTAAAGTTAAAGTAGAGAAAATAGATGGTTTTTGTATTGATCTCGCGCACTTTAAAGTTGCTAAAGAAATGCAAAATAAAGACTTTGAATATGTTTTCAATAAAAGAAAGTTTAAGAAATATTTTGATTGTAATCACTTAAATGGTTGGGACAAAAAAACAAACTGTGATATGCACACCATTAATAGTTTAAAAGATTTTGATTATTTAAAAACACTACCTAACTTCTTGTTCGGAAAAGTTATTGCTCTTGAAGTTTTTAATTCCATAAAGGAACAATTAGAATTCAAAAAATATTTAATTAAAGTATTAAACAAAAACAACTCTTAACGAGTTGTTTTGTTTATCTTTATTGCTTTTCCTTCAGTGATAGCTTCAGAAACTTTCTTTCTTGCGGAGGTTAGGATTCTTTGAAGCGTGCTTTGAGAGATATTCATCTTTTCAGCCGCTTCTTTTTGTTCTAATCCTTCATAATCACAAAGTTTTAAAACCTCTGTTTCATCTAGTTTTAATTCCACTTCCTTAAGTAAAGATAAGGGAACGGCTCTAGGTTTAAAATATGTAACAGAAGGATTAAAGCATGTCTTTCTAGGTTTTATTGGTCTAACCATTTATTTTTCAATTTCAGTGATTCTTTCTTTAACTGCTTTTAATTCTTTTTCAAGTATTTCTGCTTCTTCTTTTAACATTTCAGATTCTTCTTTGTTTGTAAAAAATCTTCTACATCCAAAACCTCTCTTAAAACCTAATCCACTTCTATTAAAGCATGAACCCATTCCTCTTCCTGTTCCTTCACCTCTTCCAAGAGGACCTGTTTTATCTAAATTTGGCATATTTTTATATTTTATTATTATTTAGCAATAGGACTAGTATTGTTACCTATTATGAGTATATATTCATAACTATATTTTGTCAATGTTGACAAAAGATTAAATATATTTCATGCTACTATCAGTGAACAGAAATGTTCCTTTTTAAAATTAGAGGTAAAAAATGAGGTTTGAAAGAATTAACAACATAAGTCACATCTTTGTTTCTCAAAAAAATGAACAAGAAGTTCTTAGAGCTATCGCAAAAGCATCTTTTGCTCTTGCTCAGCCCGTAGGAATGGGATTCATCCATTTTAATGAGAATCATGTTCTAACTAACGAAGAAGCTGACTCATTCATCTCTGAATCGTTTGATGGCCAAAAACTCATTGTTCTTGAAATGGACTATGTTAAAGGAAGACAATGCAAAACATACGTTCGTAAAATCGAAGACGGACACTTTGTTCTTCTGAACAATGTCTACGAAAGAGACCGTGGACTTCCTGAAACAATGCTTCAAAAAGCAAAAGAAATTCTTGAAGGTATTGAAAAACCTATTTCAAGAGATGAAATGTATAAAGGAGAGAGCTTAACTCTCTGCTTAAAAGAATACGGTTACACTCGCCTTCCAGGTGAAAGCGATTGGAAATTCCGTCAAAGAATCTTCCCAGACTTTTTCTTGAAAGTTCCCGAAAGAGCCCTTGAATTCTTACTAGGCGCAAGTGCTTCTGACTGGAATGAAATTGATACAGCCTTAAGTCTTTCCCTGATGATTTCAGGATCAAAAGACAAAGGAGCTTTAATTCATTTCGCCGAAGGTTTTGCCAAAGATCCTATGCTTATGAGAAAGTAAGGAATCTTTTATCGTCTTATATCATTAAGACGATTTTTTTTAATAAAAAAGACGAAACTTATATAATTTCGCCTAAGAAAACTCTTCGTCTATGTCGTCGTCAT
>JAQVLU010000001.1 GCA_028703995.1 Minisyncoccota bacterium | reverse complement strand
AAAAATAATGATTTAAAAGGAAGTAATGTTGTTAGAGTGGAAGGAGAAAAAATATTCCTAAACGAAAAACAAGATTTAAGATTGAAAGATAAAATTTATAGAAATTACGATCTTCAGTTTGATAAAAATATAAGAGCGAAAGAAGCTTTTAAAAGAAAAATAGGTTTAAAAGTAGTTTTTAGGGAAACTCAAAAAGGTTTTTTTGTTTCTTTTTCAAATAGTGAAAACATTATTAGTAAAGAAGTGGAAATTAAAAAAGAATTTTCTTTAAATAAAGAAAAAGCGCTTGAAAATATAAAGACACAATTTTCTAAATTAGGTAATTCAGATTTTTATTTAAAAGAAATTAAAATTAATTTTTATAATAAACCTCTGTTTATTCCTTCTTCTCTTTTAAATAATTTAAGAAGAGAATTGATAGAAGAAATTAATTCTAGTTATATTTATAAAAGAGAGGAAAGAGAGCTTAAAAAAGATTCAAAGATAAAATATTATTTAGATAAACTTTCCTATGAGTACAATATTTCTAATAAATTAGCAGAAAATTTTTACAAAAAACACGGAGTTAAAGAAATTGATAAAGCTTTTGAAATTAAAGAAGGGGAAAAACTTATGACAACAAAACATTGCTTAAAATATTTTTTAGGGCAATGTCAAAAACAAGATTTAAAAGAACCTCTTTATTTAATTAATGAGAAGGGGCAGAGGTTTTTACTTAAATTTGATTGCAAGAAATGTCAGATGGAGATTTATAAAAATAATCCTTGAATCTTTTTTTCTATAATGGTAAGATTAAAGTATGAATTCAGCAAAATACGCATTTTATTATATGCTTTCACTGGTAACGTTATTTATAATGTCGTTATCTTTTGGAAGTATTCTATTTGAAATAGTAGAAAAGTTTTTTCCGGATATAACTAGGGGAAATTATTACAATGATAGTTCTTCTTTAAAAATGGCTATTTCTGGAATATTAATAGCAACGCCGATATTTTATTATATTATGCATAAAATATATGCTAATTTAAAATCAGGCGAACTTAAAGCAGAGGCAGAGATTAGGAAATGGCTTACTTATTTTATTTTGTTCATCTCTAGCGTTGTTGTAATTGGTTCTTTAATAAGTATTCTAAATAACTTTTTAGATGGAGCTTTAACAATTAATTTTATTTTAAAAGCATTAGCAGTTTTATTTATTGCGTTTTTAATTTTTAGTTTTTACTTTTACGATATTAGAAGAAAAGAATTTAAAAATCAAAAAATAAATAGAATATTCTTTATTTCAACGTTAACGATAGTTGCTATTGCGCTTATTTCTTCTTTCTTTCTTATAGAATCTCCAAGCGAAGCTAGGAATAGAAAATTAGATCAAAATATTCTACAAGATTTTAATAATATTAAATATTCTATTGATAATTATTATTATAAATATGAAAAGATGCCTAAAGAATTAGCTGATATTAATGGCGAAATAAATATTGTTAATGAAAGTATTAAGGCAGAGTATATTTATAATGTTATTGACGGTACAAGGTATAGGCTATGTACAGAATTTTTATCTTCTAATTTAGAAAAAAAATATAATTACCTTGATGGCACATGGAAACATGACAAGGGCTATCAATGTATTGAAAAAGAAGCTAATTTAGAAGAAGTAAAAGGAGTTATTTATTAAATAATTAAAAAATTATGGACAAAAAAATAATCATCGTTTTAACAGTTATTTTAATCGCTTTAATTGGAATAATTTTTATTATTTCTTCAATGTTTTCTAAAAAGGAGGCACCTGTTGAAGAACCTATAATAGAAGAACCTGTTGTAAATACTTTAGATCAAGTTAATGGATTGGTTGGAAACATTAAAATTATCTTTGAACAAGAAAAAGGAATTTCTGGAGGATATATTTCTGTCTATGAAAATCAAGCTTTTTTAAGTAGCATAGAAGCTCTTCAGGCTTTAGAAGTCTCAAATATGAGAAGTAGTATTGATAAAGAAAATGGAAATTTCTGCTTTTATTTGTCTAAAGACGGTACTGATATTTGTATAGATAGTCAAAGCGAAGGTATTTTAAATACTCCTTTCTGTACGGAAACAAATGTTTCTTGTTTGAATAATGAACAAATTGTTATTGAGGAGGATGAGGTCATTTCTGTTTCAGAAGTAGAGGAAGAATTAATTTTAAAGCAAGAAGTAACGGTTCTTCAAACTAATTTAAAGAAATACTCAAGCAATCTTACTGGAGAAGAGACTATTACTATTAATGGAAAAGAATATGGCCCATACACTAAGTCATATATCATTTATAATGATTCAGAGTGGGGACTTTTAATGGAGTATAATAGTAAGTGGTATGTTAATATTAATGGAAAAGCTTTTGGTCCATACACTGAAAGGCCAATAGTTGAAGCTTATGGAGAAAATATGGGTTATTCTTATGTAAAAGAAGGTGAATATTATGTTTTCTTAAGTGGAGAAACTTATGGACCATATCAAGATTTAACAGAGTTTAGTTTAGGAGAATAATTAATTAAAATATAAAATATGGATAAAGAAAATATATTAAATAATAAAGTTTTTAAAAACTTAATCAATGTTTTTGTGGGAGTCTTAATTATTTTCTTTGTTTTTTCTATAATCAATCTAACTGAAAAAGAAAAAACAGGAGAAACTATTTCTATTACTGGATATGCAGAAGTTTCTGCTAAACCAGATGTAGCCCAAATAACAATTTCTGTTTTGTCAGAAAATAGAGACTTAGGAGTAGCGACAGAAGATAATAATACAAAAACAAACGCAATCGTTAGTTTCCTAAAAGAGAATGGCATAGAAGATAAAGATATCAAAACTAGCACTTACAATATCAATCCAAGATACGAGTATTATTCTGATTACAGGAATAGATATTTAGCTGGATACGAAGTAACTCAAAGTTTAGTAGTTAAGATAAGAAACTTAGATTCAGTTGGAGAAATTATTGCAGGATCATCTGAAAGAGGTTCTAACGATATCAGCAGTCTTAGTTTTATTATAGATGACGATGAGGCTCTAAAAGCACAAGTAAAGAAACAAGCTATTGATGACGCAAAATTAAAAGCTTCAGAATTAGCAAAAGATTTAGGAATTTCTTTATCTGAAATAGTTGGTTTTTATGAAAACAATTATTATTCTGCGCCTCAAATAAGTTATGCTAAAGTCGCAATGACGGAAAGTCTTGATTCATCAACTCCATCAATCGAAGCAGGAGAGAACACAATTACTGCTAGTATTACCATCACCTATAAAATAAAATAATCTTATATTGATTAATTTTATTATATTTGGTAGATTTTGTTTACCATGGATTTTAATTTAAAAAGTGAAATGAAGCCAAAAGGAGATCAAGTAAAAGCTATAAAAGAGCTTTTATTAGGTTTAAAAAAAGGGTTTAAAAAACAAACCTTACTTGGAGTAACTGGTTCAGGAAAAACTTTTACGATTGCTAATGTTATTGATAAGATAAAGAAACCAACCCTAGTGATTTCTCACAACAAAACCTTAGCCGCTCAGCTTTGTAATGAGTTTAGGGAATTTTTTCCTGACAATGCGGTTGAGTATTTTGTGAGTTATTATGATTACTTTCAACCAGAAAGTTATCTTCCTCGGACTGATACCTATATAGAGAAGGAGGCGCAAATTAATGATGAAATAGATAGGTTAAGGCACGCTTCAACACAAGCTTTATTAACTAGAAAAGACGTTATCATTGTTTCTTCGGTTTCAGCTATCTATGGATTGGGTTCTCCTAAAGAATATGAAAAGATAATTTTTATCTTTAAAAAAGGAGAGGAAATAAAACACAAAGAATTAGCAAAAAAGTTAATTGAAATTCATTTTGAAAGAACAACGACTGATTTAAAAAGAGGAACTTTTCGTTTAAGAGGCCAAGTTTTAGAAGTAATGCCTGTTAATGAAAAAGTTATTTATCGATTTATTATCACAGATAAAATAGAAAAAATAGAAAAAATAGATTATTTAACGAGAGAATTTTTAGAAGAAATTGAAGCCGTAAGTATTTTTCCAGCCACTCATTACATTATCAATGAAGAGGAAAAAATTTCAGCTATAAAAAGTATCAGAGAAGAGCTTGAGGAAAGGTTAGAATATTTTAAAAAAGAAAATAAACTAGTTGAATACGAAAGACTTAAAAAGAGGGTTAATTATGACCTTGAGATGATAGAAAACATTGGTTATTGCCAAGGGATTGAAAACTATTCTGCTCATTTTGATAAAAGAAAAAAAGGAGAGCCTCCTTTTACTCTTTTAGACTATTTTAAAAATGCGAAAGAAGATTTTTTAATTGTCATAGATGAGTCACACGTTACTTTGCCTCAAATTAGAGCTATGTATAATGGTGATAAAGCAAGAAAGACTGCTTTAATAGATAATGGTTTTAGGTTACCTTCTGCTTACGATAATCGACCATTAACTTATTTAGAATTTAATAATCTAATTAACAATATTATTTATGTTTCTGCTACTCCAGCTGAAGAAGAAATGACGTCTAGTGAAAACATTGTAGAGCAGATAGTAAGGCCAACAGGTTTAATTGATCCTATAATAGACATAAGGCCTATTGTTTCTTCTTTATCTAATTTATCTCAAGTAGACGATTTAATTTTAGAAATAGAAAAACAAGTTAAAAAAGGAGAAAAGACACTTGTAACCACTCTAAGCAAAAGAATGGCTGAAGATTTAACTTCTTTTTTAGAAGATAAAAAATTTAAAGTAAAATATTTACATTCAGATATTAAAACTTTAGACAGGGTGGGTATTATTACTGATTTAAGAAAAGGGTTAATAGATATTATTGTCGGGGTTAATTTAATAAGAGAAGGTTTAGATATTCCAGAAGTTTCTTTAGTGGCGATACTTGATGCAGATAAGGAAGGTTTTTTGAGAAACGAGACTAGTTTAATTCAAACTATTGGAAGGGCAGCAAGAAACGAAAACGGAAGAGTGATCTTATATGCAGATAACATTACAGACTCTATCAAAAAAGCAATTAGCGAAACTGATAGAAGAAGGGAAGTTCAGGTAAAATACAATAAAGAAAATAATATTACCCCAAAAACAATTAAGAAGAATATTACGAATATATTAGATCAGTTTAATTTAAATAAAAGTAGAGAGAAAAAACAACTTGTTAAATTAGATCTTTTAGGAGATGGAAGAAGCACAAAAGAAATCTTAAGAGAAAAAAAGAAACAAATGGCAGAAGCAGCAGAAAGATTAGAATTTGAATTAGCGGCTCTTTTAAGAGACGAAGTTAAAGAGCTTGAAAAAGAAATAAAAAAAAATGCAAAATAAAATTATTATAAAAGGAGCTAGGGAGCATAATCTAAAAAATATCTCTTTAGAAATACCAAGAGAAAAAATGATTGTTTTTACTGGACTTTCTGGATCTGGAAAATCTAGCTTAGCTTTTGATACAATTTTTGCCGAAGGACAAAGAAGATATTTAGAATCTTTATCAACTTATGCAAGACAATTTTTAGGAGGAATGCAAAAACCTGATGTTGATGAAATTGAAGGATTATCTCCTGCAATTGCCATTAGTCAAAAAGCTCACAACTCTAATCCAAGATCAACAGTAGCGACAATTACTGAAATATATGACTATTTAAGAGTTTTGTTTGCTAGAATAGGAAAACCTTATTGTCCCGAGTGTAACGTTTTGATTGAAAAAATGTCTTTAGACGAAATTGTAGATAATATTAAAAATCAAATTAAAGACGGGGTTGAATTTTCAATCTTATCTCCTGTTGTTAGAGGAAGAAGGGGTGAATATTATCAATTGATTCAAGATTTATATGAATCAGGTTTTTTAGAAGTGAGAATTGATAAGAAAATTAAAAAGCTGACCGAAAGGATTATTATTGAAAAAGGTAAAAAACATAATATAGAAGTGGTTATTGATAAATTTGATAAAACAGAAAAAGATAAAGATTTTGAATTTAGATTAAGTGAAGCAGTAGAAACAGCAATTGATTTAGCAGACGGTTTATGTATTTTAAAAACAGAAGACAAAGAATATGTTTTTAGTACAAGTTATTCTTGTCCTAAATGTGGTTTTAGTTTCCCTGAGATAGAACCAAGATTGTTTAGTTTTAATAATCCTTTTGGATATTGCGAATACTGTAAAGGTATTGGAACAGAAAGTTTCCTTTCAGATAAGCCTTGTCCAGTTTGTGGGGGAAAAAGATTAAATAAAAACGCTCTTAGCGTAAGGATAAATAATAAAAATATTTGGGACGTTACAAGTTATAACATTCAAGATGCTTTTGATTTTATCAATAATTTAAAATTAAATAAAAAAGAAGAAGAAATAGCGGAAAACATTTTAAACGAAATTAAAAATAGGTTGAAGTTTTTGTTAGATGTTGGATTAAATTATATTGATTTAAATAGAAGGTCTGGAACCTTGTCTGGTGGAGAAGCGCAAAGAATAAGATTAGCTTCTCAAGTTAGTACAAAAATAGTGGGGGCTCTTTACGTGCTTGATGAACCAACAATTGGGCTTCATCAAAGAGATAACGACAAATTAATTAAAACATTAAGGAGTCTATGTGATATCGGAAATACAATTATAGTTGTCGAACACGACGAAGACACTATTTTAACTTCTGATTGGATTGTTGATTTTGGGCCACTTGCGGGAGAGCATGGAGGAGAGATTGTTTTTTCTGGACCGCTTGAAACAATGCTTTTTAATACTAAACCTAAATCAGAAATTAAAATTTTAGGAGATTCTAAAAAAAGTTTAACTGGAAAATATTTAAGAAAAGAACTTTCAATAGAAGTTCCTAAAAAAAGAAGAATGGTTGATAAGCTAATGCCAATGCTTGATATTAGAGATGCTTTTGCTAATAATTTAAAACATATTAATGTTAAAATACCGCTTCAAAGATTCGTTTGTTTCACTGGAGTTTCTGGATCAGGTAAATCAACTTTAATGAATGACGTTCTCTATAATTATACGGTTGATAAAAAATTAAGTTTTAAAAATAAGACACAAGTTAAGGAAATAAAAAATCTTGAATATATTGATAAAATAATAAAAATTGATCAATCTCCAATAGGAAGAACTCCTCGTTCTAATCCAGCAACATATACAAAGGTTTTTGATTATATAAGAGAAATTTTTGCAGCCACAGAAGAAGCAAGAATTAAAGGGTTTAAATCAGGAAGATTTAGTTTTAATATGCCCTCAGGAAGATGTGAGCATTGTGAAGGAAGAGGTGTTATTGAAATTGAAATGCATTTTCTTCCAAATGTAGAAGTTGTCTGTGATGTTTGTAAGGGAAAAAGATTTAACAGAGATACTTTAGAAGTTCATTACAAAGGAAAAGATATCGCAGAAGTTTTAAATTTAACAATAGAAGAAGCGGCTTTGTTTTTTAAAGATATTCCTCAGATTTACGATAAATTAAAAGTTTTAAATGAAGTTGGTTTAGGATATTTAAGATTAGGTCAGTCTGCAACAACGTTGTCGGGTGGAGAAGCACAACGAGTTAAATTAAGTAAAGAACTTTCTAAAAAAAATACAACAAAGACATTATATCTATTAGATGAACCAACAACAGGGCTTCATTATGAAGATGTTAAAAAGTTAATAGAAGTGATTCAAAAATTAGTTGATCAAGGGAACACGGTCCTTGTTATTGAGCATAATCTAGATTTTATCAAAACAGCTGATTGGGTAATCGATCTTGGTCCTAACGGAGGAGATTTTGGAGGCGAAGTAATTGCCGAAGGAACTCCTGAAGATTTATCTTTTAAAACAAGCACTTCTTATACAGGGAAGTATTTGAAAAAAGTTTTATGATTAAAAATTTACCAGACAAATCAGGAATTTATCTTTTTTATAAAGATAAAGAGCTTTTATATGTTGGAAAGGCAACTTCTTTAAAAAGTAGAGTAAGAAGTTATTTTAATCATTCTAAAAACATGAGGCCGATTGAGGTTTTAATAAAAGAAATCAATGACATTAAGTATATTGTTACAGAATCAGTTATTGAAGCTTCTATATTAGAAGCAAAATATATTAAAAAATTTAAACCTAAGTACAATGTTATTGGAAAGGATGACAAGAGTTGGATTTATTTTTATTTGACTAAGGAAGATTTTCCAAAATTGAAAGCAATTAGAGAACATAACTTGAAAGGGTTAAAAGCGAAAAAGATATTTGGACCTTATCCGAATATTAAAACGGCAGAAATGATGAAGCTTTTGCACTTTTTGTTTTTTGTTTCTAAATGTAATCCTAATCAACAAAAGCCTTGCTTTGATTATCAAATTAAAAAATGTTTGGGGGTTTGCATAAATAAAATTGATAAAGAGGAGTATGAAAAAAGGGTTATCAAACCATTAATACAATTTTTAAATGGAAACAAAAAAGGAGTTATTAAAAATCTAGAAAAACAAATGAAAGCTTTTGCTAAGGAAAAGCGTTTCGAAGAGGCTAACAGAGTAAAGTTTCAAATTTTTAGATTACAAAAGATACAAGACGCTTCTTTAATTAATAAAAGTTTTGTTGAAGACTATTTTGATGAGAAGAAAAAAGAATTAAGAATAGAGGGTTATGATATTTCTAATTTAGGGAACGATAACAAGGTTGGGAGTATGGTTGTTTCTGATTTAAATGGACCGATTAAGAAAGAGTATAAAAAATTTAAAATTAAAACTGTTTTTAAGCAAAGCGATATTGATTGTTTGAGGGAGGTTTTTGAAAGAAGGCTTAAGCATAAAGAGTGGGGCGTTCCAGACATTGTTTTAATAGATGGGGGAAGAGCGCAAGTTAATCTAGGAAAAAAAATGTTTAAAAATATTTTTGTATTTGGTATTGCTAAGGGAAAAGATAGAAAAAAAGATGAATTCATATATGGAGGAGATAATAAGGAGACTATTGATTTTATTGAAAACAATAAAAATCTTTTTCTTTCTTTAAGAGATGAGGCGCATCGTTTCGCTATAAACTATCAAAAAAGACTTGCGCGAATAAAATAGTTTTAGTATAATCTTAATATATGATAATTTTAATTGTAGGGAATAAACAAAAAGAATCAACAGAGCTTTTTGAAAAAGCAAAGAAAGTTTCTCTTGATTTTAAAGATATTGAGGTTAGTTTTGTAGAAGAAACAAGCGATCTTTACGAACTTCCTTTGGTGGTTATAAATAATGTAATAATTTCTTCTGGCACTGTTTTGAGTGAAGAAGAACTTAGAGAAGCTTTTAATAATCCTCCTTCTGGATGCTCTGGCTCATGCGGAGCTTGCGGAGGATGCGCATAAAAATATGAAAAATTTTAACATAGGAGAAAATATTGGTTTTGGTTTAGATAGAGTTCTTAATAATTTAGTATTTTTTGTTTTTGTTTTTTTATCAATCTTTATTTTAATGATGGGTTTTTCGTATGTAGACCCTTCTTCGCTTCCATTTTTTATTGCTTTTACATCTAATGTTATTCTCTTTATAATTTATCTTTTGCTTTCATTAGTATTTTTTATTGGCTTATATAAAATAGCTTTGTCTTTAACAACTAAAGAAAAAGTAGAGATAAAAAAAACAGATGATTTATTACCAGTTTTTCCAAAATTTGTTTTGACTGTATTTACTTATAACTTGATTATTTTTTTAGGACTCATTTGTTTTATCATTCCAGGAATAATTTTTTTAATTAAATATCAATTTGCACCCTTCATTGTTCTAAACGAAAAAAATGTAGGCATAAGAGAATCATTTAAGAAAAGCAGTTCTTTAACCTCTTCTCTTTGTTGGAAACTTTTCTTCTTTGAATTAATTTTAGGATTTGTTAACTTTACTGGATTACTTTGTTTTGGCTTAGGACTATTAATCACTCTTCCAACAACTATCGTTGCTAGAGCTAAAATTTATAAAGAATTAAAAAGTAAAGGAAGTGCTTTTTATGGAAAAAGCCTTACTAAATAAAAAAATAGGAGTTATTCTAACAGATACTATTTATGGAATAGTTGGGCAAGCTTTAGATAAAGACGTTGTTGAAAGAATATATAAAATTAAAAAAAGAAATCCTAAAAAACCTTTTGTTATTTTAATTTCCTCTCTTAATGATTTGACGGATGTTTTTGGAATAAAACTTACTCTAAATCAAATTAAGATATTAAATGAGTTTTGGCCTGGTAAGGTTAGCGTTGTTTTACCTTGTGAAAAATACGAGCATTTGCATAGAGGCTTAAATTCTTTAGCTTTTAGATTGCCCTTAAAAAAAGATTTAATAGATTTAATTAAAAAAACAGGACCTCTTGTAGCTACTTCTGTTAATAAAGAGGGGGAGTTACCTGCAAAAAATATTAATGAAGCCAAAAAGTATTTTGCCGAAGAAATAGATTTTTATATCGATTCTGGAGAAACAAAATCAGAACCTTCTCTTTTAGTCAGTTTAAAAAACGAAAACGAATTAGAGGTTTTGAGAGGAAAAATATGTTTAAAAAATTAATTTTAATTATTTGTCTTTCTTTCTTATTCTTTAATAGAATAGATTCAGATTTAGAAGTTCCTTTTTCCGGTAAGGATATTTCTTTAAAAGATTCTGAATTCTTTTCTATAGATTATGAAAAGAATATAGTTTCAGTAGGAAAAGAAAAAATTATTCTAGAGACTTTTTTAGATACTCTTGATTGCAACAATAAAATATTTATAGAAACTGATTTTTTTAAAGAGACTTTATCTTCTTATGGAGTTTCTTACTTTATGAATAAATGTGGCGGATCAGTTGAACCTAATTTTTTATTCGTAGGAGATATGATGTTTGATAGGGGGGTAGAACTCTTAATGAAAAAAAATGATGATTTCAATTATCCTTTTTCTAAAATAGAAACTTATTTAAAAAAAGTAGACAATCTTATTGGAAATTTAGAAGGACCGATTGTGAGCGAACCCGTTTTTATTTCAGCAACATCTATGAGTTTTTCTTTTGATAAAAGGGTTGCTTCAGCACTTAAAGAAAACAATTTCAATATTCTTTCTCTTGCTAACAACCATACTTCTAATATGAATGCAAGTGGCCTTATTGAAACAAAAGAATATTTGAACGAAAAAGAAATTTCTTATTTTGGAGATCCTGTTACTTGCGATGCGATTGACATTGCGGTTGTTTCAGGAGTTGTTTTCTATGGAGTAAACAAGACTTTTGATTTTAATTGTAATAATGAGAAGATCATAGAAAATATTAAAAAAATAAAGGAAGAATATAGCGACAAGTTCTTAGTAGTTTTGCCTCATTTTGGAAATGAATACGAGCATAAAGCTTCTTTATTCCAAGAAGAATTAGCACACCTCATGATTGATAATGGGGCGGATTTAATTATCGGAGGACATCCTCACGTAATTCAAAATGTAGAAAAATATAAGAATAAATTAATTTTTTATTCTTTGGGTAATTTTATCTTTGATCAATATTTTTCAGAAGAAACGCAACAAGGGATTATGGTTGGTTTAGAGTTTGTTGAAGGAAAAGAAGTTTACAGTATTTTCCCCATAAAAGAAGAAAAGGCTCAGCCAAGTTTGGGAGATAAAAGTATCCTTAATTTTTTAGCTTCTATTTCTTCTTCGGAACTTAAAGAGGAAATAGAAAAAGGAGAAATTATTATTTATTGAAAAGATCAATAAAATATTTAAAATTATTAGCTATCTTTAAAGATGCTTTTTCTTTAGAAAAAGAACCTTCAATGTATTTTGTTATTGGCTCTAAGAAAGTTGTTCTTCCGATAGCAAAACCAATAATGTTTTTACTTTTTTTGGCTTGAAGAAGCCATTTTATTACTTTATTTTTTGATTCACCTCTACCTAAAAATATTATTTTAGATTTTGTTATTTTATTAATTTCTTTCCATTCTTTTTCATTAAAGCCTTCTAATTTCCAAATATTAACTTTAATGTTTTCTTGTATTTCTTTTAAGGCGCCGATAGTTCTTTCAAGCCTTAAATATCGATCATAGTCTTTGGTTAATTTTAAATCTTTTTTTGTGGGAGGAACTAATAATTCTAAAATTACCTTATATTCATTTTTTAAACAAAAAGCATCAACTTTCTTAAGAGTAAGAAGTTGTTTTTTGTTTGTTTTAATATTTAAAGGATTATATCTAATTAATATCTTAATGTAATCAGGATTTATTTCTTTGATTTTTTTTAAGTCTTTGTATTCTAACTCTAAAACTTTTTTACCGCTTTTTTCTATTGGCAGACAAAAAGTAATCTTTTTTTCTTTAGCGAATTTAATTATTTCTTCTCCGTATTTTTCATCAACTAAGATGCCTAAGTCTTTTTTCTTTGGATAATTATTGTAAACTTTTAGAAATCCATCAAAAATGATTTGTTTTAATTCTTGAACTTTCTTTTTATCAGGCTTGTTTAAAAGCTTAATAAAAGAAGAACGATGATCAAATGGTAAAATATATAATTTCATACTTATAATATATCTTTTTATTGCAATTCTTTCAACACTTGCTATAATTTAATTATGAAGATATCTTTTTTAGGAGCTGCAGGAGAGGTCACAGGTTCCTCTATACTTATAGAATCAAAGGAGGCAAATTTTTTAGTTGATTTTGGAATGTTTCAAGGATTGAATTCTTATGAGAAGAATATGAAAGATTTTAATTTTGATCCTAAAAAAATAGACTTTGTTTTATTAACTCATGCTCATTTAGATCATTCCGGAAGATTACCCAAATTATACAAAGAAGGTTTTTCAGGGAAAGTTTTTTCAACTAAGGCAACAAAAGATTTGGCGGAAATAATTCTTTACGACTCTGTCCGTATTTTTGAAAAAGACAAAAGAATAGGATTGTATAAATACGAAGACGTTTTAGGTTTGATGAGACTATTTAATTGTTTTAACTATGGGGAAGAGTTTGATTTTAAAAACATTAAAATTAAATTAAGAGATGCAGGACATATTTTAGGTTCAACTATTTTTGAAGTTTTTGTCGAGGGAAAGAAATTAGTTTTTTCAGGAGATTTAGGAAATGATAATGCTCCTATTGTCAAAGACACTGAGTTTATTGATTCTGCTGACATTGTTTTTGTAGAATCTACTTATGGAGGATTAATTCATAAAAAAAGAGAAGAGGGAGTAGAGAAGCTTTTACTAATTATAAAAGAAGTTATCCAAAGGAAAGCAGTTCTTTTGATTCCTAGTTTTAGTATAGAAAGAACCCAAGAATTATTATTTGAAATTAATAATTTTGTTGAAAATAAATACATTTCAGACATTAATATTTTTTTAGATAGCCCTCTTGCCATCAAAGCAACAAAAATATATAAAGAGTATAAAAATATTTTTGACAAAGAGTCTATATCGATTATTGATGGAGGGGATGATATTTTTGACTTTAAAGGCTTTAAAGAAACAAAAGACGTAAAAGATTCTTTTAAAATATTAAAAGCCTCAGTTCCTAAAATAATTATTGCTGGTTCAGGAATGTGTTCTGGGGGAAGAATACCTTTTTATATAAAACAATATGGAAAAGACAAAAATAATGTCATTCTTCTAAACTCTTATCAGGCCGAAGGAACGGTTGGAAGAAAGATAGAAAACAAAGAAGATATTTTTATTAATGAAGTTCGGGTTCCTATTCTAGCTGAAGTTGAAAAGATTGATTCTTTCTCTTCTCATGCTGATTCAGTAAAAATTAAAAAATGGGTTTTGAATATGAAACCTAAAAGAATTTTTATTAATCACGGAGAAATTGAAAGGGCTTTAGCGCTAAAGGAAGAGTTGAAGGATTCGGCAGAAACTACTCTTGCCGAGCTTGAAAAAACCTATTTACTTTGATACAATAAAGAAAGAGAAAAGTTAAATTTAAACAAGTATGAAAAAAACAATAATCATTTCATCCGTAATACTTTCAATTGCTTTAATGGCTTCTGTATTAATCTATTCAAATAATCTTTTTAAGATACAAAATTTGGATAACACACTTTCAACTACTGGTTCAGCTATAAAAGTTGTTGATTCAGATTTAGCAAAATTGACTTCTAATTTTTCAAGAGTTGTTTTTGAAGATAAATTAAAAGAAGGATACACTTTAATGGCCCAAGACGAAGCAAAAGTTGTTGAATTTTTAAAAAATAATAATATAACCGAAGAAGAATATATTCTTTCTCCAATTAGAATGTATGAAGAGTATAATTATAATAAAAGCTCTTACGAAGAGAAACAATATAATTTGACTCAAGAAGTGATTATTACTTCAACTGATATTGAAAAGGTAAAAAGCTTGTCACAAAAAGCAAACGATCTTATTAAGTTAGATGTTATTTATCAAACTAATTCACCAGAATATTATTATACAAAACTTCCAGAAGAAAGAATTAATCTTTTACCAGAAGCAGTAAAAGATGCTCAAAAAAGAGCCGAAGCCATTGCCGCTAGTACTGATAGAAAAGTAGGAACTCTTAAGAGCGCGGACATGGGGGTAGTACAAGTTATGCAACCAGATTCAACTGATATTTCAAGCTATGGTACTTATGATACCTCAACAGTTAAGAAAGAAATCATGATTACCGTTAAAGCTAACTTTGTATTAAAATAAGATAACTAATAAATTAAGACACTTTTTTAAGTGTTTTAATTTTTGCAAAAAAGACTTGAATTTATTTTTATATCTAGTATACTTTTGAAGTATTATTAAATATAAATTTTAGACATGACACCAATAAAAAAAGAACCAGATATAATTCTTTTTGTAAACGATATTCCAGATGATCCAGAGGTTATGAGAAAGGATCTTAATGAATACGGAAAGAAAAATAAAAAGAGTTTTAGGTTAGCAATTATTCGTGACACAAGAAGAATTGAAATTGGAGAAGCTAAAGAGTATGCGAGTGATATAATTTATTTATCTTGTGATTTCTCAGATCCAATAAAAATTCAAAAAGCATTACTTCCTTATCAAAATGAAATTTTGGCAGTTACTTGCCGCAGTGAAATAAATATTGATTCATTCTCAAAGCTAGTGCCGAATGTTCCTTATTTAAGAACTCCAACCTCAGAATCACTTGATTGGGCAATTCAGAAAACAATGATGAGAAAAAGATTTAATGCTTATGATAAAAAAATTACGCCAAAATTTTCTATTGTTAAAAATTTTTCTAAAGAAACTATTAAAAATGTAAAAGAAAAAGTAGGCTTTCCACTTGTCGTAAAACCATCGGGTTTAGCTTCAAGTCTTTTGATCTCTGTTTGCTATTACGAAGAAGAATTGGAACAAACTTTAGAAGAATCTTTTAAAGTGATTAGAAAGATATATAAAGAAAATGATCGAAAGAAAGAGCCCGAACTTTTAGTAGAGCAGTTTATGGAAGGAGAGATGTTTTCAATCGATGGCTACGTAAGCTCTAAGGGAAAAGTATATTTTTGTCCATTAGTAAAAGTTAAAACAGGGAAACAAATTGGTTTTGATGATTTTTTTGGTTATCAAAGAATCTTACCTGCGAATATTAAAAAAAGTTCTAGCGAAAAAGCGCAAGAAGTAGCAAAAAAAGGAGTTCACGCTTTAGGATTAAGAAGCGTAACTGTTCACATAGAGCTTATGAGGCTTGAAGATGGTTGGAAGGTTATAGAGATTGGTCCAAGAATGGGTGGATATAGGCATCTTATGTATCAATTGTCTTATGGAATTAATCATGCTCTCAATGATGTCTTAATTAGAATTCCTCAAAAGCCAATTATTCCAAGAAAGGTAAAAGGGCACACAGCAGTTTTTCTTTTTTATGCTAAAAAAGAAGGAAGATTAAAAGCAATTAAGGGAGTCAAAAAAGTGCAAGAATTAGAATCTTTCAAAGAAATTAAAATTAATAAAAAAATAGGAGATGTTTGCAAGTTCGCTAAAAATGGAGGAAAATTTGTTTGCAATCTTGTTTTGTTTAATCAAGATAGATCAAAACTATTAGCTGACATTAGAAGAATGGAAAAAACCTTAAAAATAATTACTTAGAAAATCTTCTACAAAATAAATTTTTATGCTAATATAGGAATATGATATTAGAAAATATTGAAATTAATTTACCAGAAGGGGAACTTATTAAAAAAATAAATAGTGGGAAAGTCTTAAATATTAAAATGGGATTTGATCCTACTTCTCCAGATTTACATTTAGGACACGCAGTCGCTATTCGCAAATTAAAAGAGTTCCAAGATTTAGGGCATAAAATTATAATCATTATCGGTGATTATACGGCTTTAATAGGAGATCCTTCTGGCAAAGATAAAACAAGACCAACACTATCAGCGGAGGAAATAGAAAAAAACTCAAAAACATATATCAATCAATTGGGAAAGATTTTAGATATTGAAAAAATAGAGGTTAGAAGAAACTCTGAGTGGCTTTCTGTTATGGATTTTAATGAGTTCATTTCTCTTCTTTCTAAATACACAGTGCAACAAATAATGGAAAGGAATGACTTTCATGATCGTTTTGAAAAAGGAGTTCCTATTTCTTTACACGAGATTATTTATCCTTTAATCCAAGGGTACGATTCTGTTAAAATAAAGGCTGATGTTGAAATCGGAGGACAAGATCAATTATTTAATCTTTTAATTGGAAGATATTTGCAAGAAAAATATGGACAAGAACCTCAGGTCGCTGTTTGCGTGCCTCTCTTGAGAGGTCTTGATGGGGTTCAAAAAATGAGTAAATCTTTAAAAAACTACATTGGATTGACCGATAGCTCTAATGATATTTATGGAAAAACAATGTCTATTAAAGATGATCTTATTGAAGAGTATTTAAAACTAGCGACTTCTTTCTCTGAAGAAGAAAAACAAAATTGTTTTAATTTGTTAAAAAAAGGTGAGAATCCAATTAACATTAAAAAGAAAATTGCTTTTAATATAACTGAAACATATACTTCTAAAGAAGAAGCTGAGAAAGCCCAAAAAGATTTTGAAAATAAGTTTCAAAAAAGAAAGTTGGAAGACATTGATTATATAGAGGTTGAAATAAGTTCTGAAAAGAATCTAGTAGAGTTAATTGCCAATCTTCTCAAAAAATCAAAAAGCGAAGTAAGAAAATTGTTTGAAGCAGGAGCTGTTTCTATTGATGGAGAAAAAATATTTGATATTAATTTAGAAATAAAAACCATAAAAAAAGAAACCATTCTTAAAGTTGGAAAATTAAATTATTTTAAATTTAAATAATATGAAAAAGAAAAACCTTATCCTTTTATTATTAGCTTTAATATTTCTTCCTTTATTAAAAGCAAGCGCTTTTTCCTTAAATTATGAACCGCCAAAGGAAGTCAATTTGGGAGAAACTTTTAAAGTAGAAATTAGTTTAGATAACAAAGATTTAATTATTAAAGCCATTGAAGGAGTTCTTTCGTTTGATTCTAACTCTTTTGAGTTTTTAGGCTTCAACTCTTCTTTTGATAAATGGATCAAAGAGCCTTTTTTATACGAAGAAAATCAGATTTATTTTAGTGGAGTTTTTGATTCCCTTTTAGATAATAGTATCTTTAGTTTAGTTTTTAAGAAAAACAATAATGCTGATTTTAATTTAGACTTGAACTCTGGAACGATTCTTGCCGAAGATGAGCTTTATTCTTTAGAAGGAATTAACTCTTTTAGCGAAAGTCTTTTTAATATTGAATCATCAACTCATCCCGATTCAGATGTTTTTTATAATGAAAGTAAAGTTAGACTTAATTGGACGGTTCCTAAAGATGCTTCAAAAATTAAGATATTAATAGACGAGAACGAATTCTCTTATCCTTCGGTAGAGTATACCGAGCCAATAATAAATGAGAAGGAGATTGAGCTTGATGATGGAATTTTTTATTTTCATATAAGGTGTTTTAATAAAGATGGTTGGAGCGAAATTGAAAATAAAAGAATAATGATTGATACAAAAAAACCAGAAGATTTTAATTTTTCTATACAAAAAAACATTATAGAATTTGAAAAAAACGATGACTTATCTTATGAAATATATATTCCTTCAACTGATGAAAAATATTTAACTTCTGAAAGTTTTGATTTTTCTTTTTTAGAAGCGGGAACTTATAAAGTTATTTTAAGAGCTTACGATAAAGCTAAAAATTATATTGAAAAAGAAATTTCATTTAAAGTAGAAGGGGTTTCTTCTCCACAATTTTCGGGAGCTGTTTTAGAAAAAAATAATGTTTATATTTTTGGATATATTGAATCGGAAGATACGAAAGTGATAACCTCTATTAATGGAGAAGATTTTTTTAAACAAGAAGTTTTAGAAACTTCTTCTGATGGTCAGTTCGTTTACTATTTAGAGGATTTAAAACCAGGCTTATATGATTTAAATTTGATTGCAATTAAGGACAATAATTTAAGCAAAGAAAACAAAAAGATCATTTTAATTGTTGATAGTAAATTAGATTTTAAGATAATGGCCGAGATAATTGTTGGTTACGGAATAACAATTTTAGCATTATTATTGTTATATATTATTAGTAAAAAAGATAAGAAGAATAAAAAAATAAAAAATAAAAAACATGAACTTAAACGAATACCAAGAAAAAGCTAGAGCTACAGCGATTTATCCAAACGTAGGTAGTAATTTTATTTATCCAACACTAGGACTTGCTGGAGAGACAGGAGAAGTGGCAGAAAAGATAAAAAAAGTTATTAGAGATAATGATGGTGTGGTTACCGAAGAGAAAAGAGAAGAAATCAAAAAAGAATTAGGTGATGTTCTTTGGTATATTGCCAATTTATCAAAAGAGCTTGGTTTAACTCTTGAGGATGTTGCTGAAGGCAATCTTGCTAAACTTTATTCAAGATTAGAAAGAGATAAGGTTCATGGAGATGGAGACAATAGATAAAATAAATATTATTAATTCTCTAGGCGAAACAGAGCCATTTTCTTCAGAAAAAGTTTATCAGTCTATGTTAAGAGCCGGAGCGAGCGAAATTATTGCTCAAAAAATTACTGATATTATTAGAAAAAAAGTTCGTCCGAATATTTCCACCTTTGAAATTTACAAAATAGCTAAGAAATATTTAGAGAAAGAAAAAGAAGTCTCTTCCTTAAGGTTTGATTTAAAGTACGCCATTAAAAGATTAGGACCAGAAGGTTTTGTTTTTGAAAAATTCATTAAAGAAATTCTTCAAAAATTAGGCTACGAAGTAACTAATAATAGAATCATACAAGGGAAATGTATTTCTTATGAAATTGATTTTCTTGTTAAAACAAAAACAACAAAACATTTAGGAGAGTGTAAATACAGAAATGGAACAGGGGAAAGAATTGATGTTAATGTTTTGCTTAAAAGTTTTGCGGTTCTTGATGATATCAAAAGTAATAATTTAAATTGTGAGATCAAGACAATGGTAGTTACTAACGAAAAATTTACGGAAAAAGCTATTCGTTATGCTAAGTGTAAAAATATTAAAATACTTGGTTGGAATTATCCAGAGAAGGAGGGTCTAGAAACTATTATTAGTAATAACAATTTGTATCCAATAACAATTTTGCCTTCTTTTAATAAAAACTATCTCCAGCTTTTTGCTGAAGAAAATGTTTTATTAATTAATAACTTGACTGAAGAAAAAATTAAAACATTAGAAAGTAAAGTTAATAGAAACTATTTAAATAAACTGAAAGAAGAAATTAGCTTAATTATTAATTGACTTTTGCTTTTTTAAAAGTTAGAGTGTTTCTATAATAATAATTAAAGATTTATGTCATTACATATAGGTATTGTTGGATTTCCAAATGTAGGAAAATCTACCTTATTCAAAGCGATTACCAAAAAACAGGTTGATTGTGCTAATTATCCATTCTGTACGATTGATCCTAACGTTGGAGTAGTAACTGTTCCGGATAGAAGAGTAGATCTTTTGGCTGATTTAATGAATTCAAAAAAAAGAATCTATACGACAATAGAGTTTGTTGATATTGCTGGACTCGTTGAAGGAGCAAACAAGGGGGAAGGGTTAGGAAATCAATTTTTAGCTAACATTAGGGAAGTGGATGCGATTCTTTATGTCTTAAGATGCTTCAATGATAATAACGTTTTGAATGTAAGGCCTAAAATAGATCCAATTTCAGACAAAGAGATTCTAGATATGGAAATGGCTTTAAAGGATTTGATGACAATTGAAAAAAGAATCGAAACAGTGAACAAAAAGATGAAATCTTTAGTTAAAAAAGAAGACGAAAAAGAAGCAGAATTATTAAATAAAATAAAAGGGATTTTAGAACAAGGAAAAGTCTTAATTGATTACGATTTTAAAGAGGAGGAAGATAATTTATTGAAACAATATCAATTATTAACTTACAAAAAAAGAGTTTATCTTTTAAACGGAAATGAAGAAGATGTTTCTCTAGAAATGAAAAAAGAGTTTGAAAAAAATAATTGGGAATATATTATTATTAATATAAAAGAAGAAATAGATGCTGAAGGATTAAGTGAAGAAGAGAGAAAAGAACTTCAGATAAAAGATTCTAAATTAGATTATTTGATTGAAGAATGTTATAAAGTTTTAGGATTAATTACTTTTTTGACCACAGGAGAAGACGAGACTAGGGCATGGACTCTTAAAAATGGAAGTTTAGCTCCTGATGCTGGAGGAGTAATTCATACTGACTTTAAAGATAGTTTTATAAAAGCAGATGTTATTAATTGGGAGGAGCTTTACAATTCTAAAACATACGGAGAAGCAAGATTAAAAGGTCTTATTAGAACAGAAGGGAAAGAATATGTAGTTAAAGACGGAGACGTCATTGAAATTAAAAGCAATGCTTAAATATGATTTATGTATTATAGGAGGGGGTCCAGCGGGCATAATGGCCGCTATCGCTTCAGGAGAAAGAAATAAGAAAGTAGTTCTTATTGAAAAGAACGAAGACATTGGAAAAAAACTACTTTTAACTGGAGGAGGAAGATGTAATCTTACATCTAAAGGACTAACAAAAAAAGAATTTGTTTCTAAATTTGGAAAACAAGGGGATTTTTTATTATCTTCAATGTCTTTATTTGGACCAGAGGAGCTTATAGATTTTTTTGAAAAAAGAGGTTTTTCTTTAAAAGTAGAAGAGGGTAAGGTTTATCCAAAGTCAGAAAATTCAAAAGACGTTTTAAACTTTTTTAAAAGTGAACTTAAGAAAAATAAAGTAACCGTAATTACAAATAAAGAAGTTTCTGATTTTCTTTTTAAGAATAAAAAAATAGAAAAAGTTTTATTAACAGATAATGAAGAAATTTTTGCTGATAATTTTTTAATTGCTACCGGAGGAAAATCTTATCCAAACAATATTTCTAGCTTTAACGGATACGCTTTTTCTAAAAAAATGGGACACAAGGTAAGCGTTTTAAGTCCTGCCTTAACACCAATAGAAATAAGAGAGAAGTGGATTAGTGTTTTGAAAGGAGTAACTCTAAAAGACGTAGGAGTTAAATTAAACAATGAAAAAGAAATTAGAGGAGATGTTCTTTGTACTCATTTTGGATTGAGTGGCCCACTCATTTTAAACTTAAGTCAAAAAGTAAAATCAAAAGATAAAATATTTTTAGATCTTTTTCCAAAAAAGAGGTCTGAAGATTTAGAGAAAGAACTTTTGGAATTGTTTGATGAAAACATTAAAAAAACAATCAACAATGTTTTAATAGGAAGACTTCCTTTAAAATTAGCGCCAGTTATTATTAATTTTTCAGGAATAGATAAAAATGAGATTTGTCGAAATATTAATAAAGAACAAAGAAAAAAATTAGTTAAGAATATAAAAAATATTGAGTTTAATGTTGTTGGTCTTTTAGGTTTTGAAAAAGCAATGGTAACTAAGGGAGGAATACTTTTAAAAGAAATCGATGCCAAAACATTAAAATCAAAATTAGTCGCAAATTTATATTTTGCCGGAGAAATAATTGATTTAAACGGTGAGTCTGGAGGTTTTAACCTTCAAATGTGTTTTACTACAGGTTATGCTGTTGCACAAAGTATTTAGTTTTAGTATTATTTAGTTAATGGAAAATAAAAATAGAAAAAAAATAGGTTTGGCTTTAGGTTCCGGAGGAGCGAAAGGTTATGCTCATCTAGGAGTTATTAAAGTTCTTGAAAAAAACAAGATTCCTATTGATTACATCTCTGGTTCTTCTGCCGGAGCTATTGTTGGTGCTTTGTATTCCTTGTATCAAAACATAGACGAAGTTGAAAAAATTATTACTGATTTTAATAAAATAAAATCACTCGTCGACATTTCTTTTAAAGGAGGAATTTTTAAAGGCAAAAAAGTTGCTAATTTTTTAGATAATATTTTTAAAGATAAAGAAATTCAAGATTTAGATATTCCTTTATGTATCGTTGCAACTGATTATAAAACAGGAGAACAAGTAAGAATTAGAAAAGGAAACGTAGCTCTTGCTTTAAGGGCAAGCATGACAATTCCTTTTATGTTTGAACTTGTTAAATATAAAAAAAGAGAACTAGCTGACGGAGGGTTATCTTCTCCAGTTCCGGTTGCTGTTTTGAGAGATATGGGAGCAGATATTATTATTGGAGTTAGGATTGAAGATAAAATTGGGCAAGGCAAAAAAAATATTTATGCCATGGCTGAGAGATCTGTTTCTATTCTTCAACATAATTTATCAAATTGGGAACTTAAAGACGCTGATATTCTAATTGATCCTTATTTTGAAGATTATGGGATTTTAGGATTCTATAAAATATTTCAAGGAAAAGTTGAGGAAACAATTAAAGAAGGAGAAAGGGCGGCAGAGGTGAATATGGCTGAAATCAAAAGCGCCATAAGAGGAGGAAAAGATGTCCCAGGAATTTATAAATTATAGTTTTCTTTTAATTTTTTAATTCTATTATAAGATTCATTTATTTGAGCTTCTTCTATTTCTCCAGTTAAAACAGCTTCCTTTATTATTTTAACTGCTTTTTCGGCGATATTTTCGTCATACTCTTTATTATTGTTTGAAAATATCAATAAATCACATCCTGCATTAATAGCCTTAATAAGACTTTCTTCAAAACCGAAATTATCAGCGATGGCTCCCATTTGCATATCGTCTGAAACAATAACGCCATTATATTTTAATTCACCCCTTAAAATATCTTTAAGGAAGATTAAAGACAAGGTGGCTGGATTTTCCGAGTCAATATTTTTATTTATAATGTGAGCAGTCATAATCATGTCTAGCTTGTTTTCTTCTATTAGTTTTTTATAAGGCAAAAGCTCAATCTCTTTATTGTAAGTATTTGTTACATCAGTTAGTCCTAAATGACTGTCGCTTTCAGAACTACCGTGCCCAGGAAAGTGCTTAATTGCAGTCATAATATTATTTTCATGCATGGCATCAATAAAAGAACTTGCGTGAGTATAAACTTCTTCAGGGTCTTTTGAGAAAGATCTTTCCAAATATCCGATAACAGGGTTATCTTCGTTTATATTAACATCAACAACAGGGGCAAAGTTAACGTTAAAGCCTAGCTCTTTAAGCTCCTCTCCTAAGATTAAACCTTGGTTGAAAGTTTCTGATACTTCTCCTTGCCCCATTTCTAAGGCACTTTTTATATTTGTGAAGCCATATTTTGTTTTTAATCTGTTGACGTAACCGCCTTCAGCATCAACGGCGATTAATAGGTTTTCATTCGTAAGTTTTTTTATATCAGAAATGAGTTTTTTTACTTGGTCTTTACTTTCTATATTCCTTATCGGACTTGAAGAAGGAACATCGTAATCAAAAAGAATTATTCCTCCGAGATTGTATTTATTAATGTCGTTAATGATTTTTGAAGAAGAATCTACTTCTAAACCTCTAAAACCTAAAACAAGCATTTCTCCTATTTTTTCATCTAAAGAAGGAGCCTTTTTTTCTTTATTTAGTATAAAAATAGAGGCGATTAGAATTATTAATAAAAGAAGTAGTATTTGTTTTTTCATAATATTGAATATTATATGATTTATTGTTATATTATACTTAAGATAATTAAATAAAACAAGTTATATGAAAAAAAACATTATATTAAGTTTCTTTATTGTCCTTTTTGGAGCTCTTTGCTTTTACTTAGGAAGTAGTTTAAATATTAATGGAAATAATTTTGAAAGCAAGGAAGGCTATTTTATTGAACAAGGTTATTCTTTCAAGACACCTTCTTGGGCAGAGACAGAAGAACTTGGAATAACTGCTTTTTTAAACGAGAATGAAGACAATGGAGAAAATCCTTTTAAGTCTTACGTATTTTTTATAAAAGATGATTTAACAGGAAGAACTTACGAACAATACATTGATTATATAAAAACTCAAGTTGAAAACTCTTCTGAGGGCGTTGAAATTGTAGAAGAAAAAGATGAAGATAGTTCACATGTTCTTATTTTAAAGACAAACCAAGAAGAGGTTAATTATATAATTGCTATGTCTTTTATTAAGGGATTGAATGATACTATTTTCGTAGTTAGTTTGAATACTCTTGAATCTAGATTTGAAGAAACAAAACCTGTTTTTGAAGAAATTTACAAAAGCTTTACTTTAAGGTAAATTAAATAATATGGAAAACATTTCATTTGAAGAATTTAAAAAGATAGATCTTAGAATGGCTAAGATACTCTCAGTAGAAAAAGTAGAAGATTCTAACAAACTTTTAAAAATAGAGGTTGATGTTGGAACCGAGAAAAGAATTGTCATTTCGGGGGTAGCTGAGTTTTACAAAGAAGAAGATTTAGTAGGGAAAGAAGTGATAATAGTTTTAAACTTAGAGCCAAAAGTGATTTTTGGAATTGAAAGTCATGGAATGCTTCTTTTTACGAAAAAAGAAGGTAGAGCAATAATTTTAACTGGAGAAGAAGAAGTCGCTCCAGGATCAATAATAAGTTAAAAATAAAAATATGAACGATGTAAATTTTAATAGTCCAGACCCAATAAATAATGCCCCTAAGAGTAATTTGCAGATGCCGGTTAAGCCAATGCATAAAAATGAAGAGAATAGCGTTTTAAAAATATTTCTCATAATCTTTAGTATTTTTTTAGTAATCTTGTCTTTTTCTATTATTTATAGCTTGGTTTCAAAAACCCAGGGAACTGGAGAGATTGTAACTAATGAACAAGTAGGAACAATTAGTGTTAATGCTAGCTCTACTGTTTATGTTACTCCAGATGAAGCCTCAGTGAGTATCGGCATAGAAACTTCAGGAGCTTCAATGGAAGAAGCTTCTCTTGAGAACGATAGAAAAGCAGAAAATATTATAAATAAAGTGCAAGTAGAAGGTGTTTTAAAAGAAAATATTAAAATAATAGAATACTCTATTGAACCTCAATATCAGAAACAAACAATAGGTGTTGATCTTAAACAATACCCAGAAGGCAAGATAATTATTTCTTCTTATAAAATAAAAGAAGTTATTCAGATTAAAATGCCTGTAGAAAAAGTTGAAGTGGTAATTAAAACAGCCCTTGAAGCAAGTGCGACCACTATTAGCGATTTAAAGTTTGAAGTTAAAGACAGGGAGAGTTATGTTGAATCAGCTCGTGTTGATGCCGTTAATAAAGCAAGGGAAAAAGCAGAGAGTATCGCTCAAAGTTTAAATGTGAAATTATCTAACCCAGTAAATTATTCTGACAATGATTATGATTCAATTTATGGGAGAGGAGGAGCTGGATCTTTAGCTATCACTGATGCTATTTCTAAAAACGAAATTACTATCAATACATATATTACTTATTCAATCAAAAAATAATGGTTAAATTAATTAAAAATACAATATTAATAATAATCTTTATTACTTTAATGGTTTTTGTTGTTCAATTTTTTTCTCAAGAAGAAAAAGAAGAACCATTAATTAATAATACTACTATGGAAAAAAAAGTTGAAATAGAAATTTTAAAAGAAGGAGAGGGAGAATTATCAGAAAAAGGAGACACTCTTGTTGTTCATTATGTAGGGACTCTTGAAGATGGAAAACAGTTTGACTCTAGTGTTGACAGAGGCGTTCCTTTTGAATTTACTCTAGGTAGAAATTCAGTTATCCAAGGATGGGAAGAAGGAATGCTTGGAATGAAAGTAAATGAGAAAAGAAGATTAACCATACCTTATGAGCTTGGATATGGAGAAGCTGGATATTATCCAATTATTCCTGCAAAAGCTACTTTAATATTTGAGGTTGAGCTTCTAGAGATCAAATGAAAAAAATATTTTTAACATTTTTTTTAAGCTTATTTCTTTTTGTTAATTTTGCAAATGCGGAGATTGTCGAAGGAGATGACAAAATAGATATTGATTTCTTTTATAGTAAAACTTGTGGACATTGCGCCTCGGCTAATCTTTTCTTAAATGAAGTTTCATTAAAAGACGAGAGTATTAAAGTAAATAAGTTTGATATAAGTGAAAAGAGATCGGTTGAACTTCTTAACGAATATTATAATAAATATAATGTAGAGGAGATCTATCGAGGCGGAGTCCCGGTTATTTTTATTGAAAATTATTACTTTGTTGGTTTTCAAAAAGATTTTTCGGAAGAAAATATTAATAAAGTTATTGATTCTTTTTTAAATAATGAAGATGTTTCTGATCACGAAAACATTTCTAATTTTACAGAAATAGAAGAATTGAAATCAAAAATAGAAGTTCCTTTTTTAGGAACTATTAATCTTAAAGAGGCTTCCCCTTTTGTTTTTTCTGCTTTTTTTGGATTTATCGATGGATTCAATGCTTGCGCTATGGCAGCTTTAGCTTTTCTTTTAGCGGTACTGATAGGAGTTGGAGACAAAAGAAAGCTAATTCTTTTAGGAGGGATTTTTATCCTTGTTTCCGGATTAGTTTATTATTTTTTCATCGCCGCTTGGCTTAATATTTTTCTTTTATTACCTCATCTTCAGGTTATTACTTATGGAGTGGGAATATTAATATTAATTTTAGGGATTTATATTTTGAAAGAATATTTTAATGGAATAATTTGTAAATTATGTGATATCGATCCAAGGCACGATAACTGGTTTAGCAGAAATCAGAAAAAATTACTTTTAAAAATGCAAGAAGTAATTAATTCTGACAGGTCTATCTTTTTAATAATTGGAGGAATTATTTTTGTTGCCGTAGGTATCAATACAATAGAATTAATTTGTTCTTTTGGACTTCCGGTTGCTTTTACTAAGATATTAACTTCTTACAATTTACCATCTGCGTCATACTATTTTTATCTTTTAATTTATGATATATTTTATATGTTAGATGATTTTGTTATATTTTTAATTGCTGTATTTACTTTTAATTTAGCGCAAGAATCAGAAAAATATATTAAAATTTCTAAATTTATTTCAGGAGTATTATTAATTATATTAGGTATTATTATAATCTTTTTCCCTAACGTTTTAGGATCTATATGATGATTTTAAGAAAAACAACACTTTATATGCTTTTAATGATTCTTACAGTAACAGCATTAGTTATGCTTATGAGAGTTGTTCTTGGGCAATGAAAAAAGTTGTCAAAGACATAATGGAATGTAAAAGATGCTCTCTTTATAAGAAGAGGATTTTACCAACTGTTTATAATGGAAATACAAAAAGTAAAATTGTTTTTATAGGTGAGGCTCCAGGAAAAAATGAAGACGAGTCAGGAACTCCTTTTTGCGGACGAGCGGGAAAAATCTTAAACGAACTTTTAGAATCGATTAATTTAAAAAGAGAAGATGTTTATGTCACAAACATTATTAAATGTAGACCTCCCAAGAATAGAGATCCAAAAAAAACAGAAATAAATAGTTGCGCTTATTTTTTAGAAAGAGAGCTTGAAATAATTAAACCGGAAATAATTTGCCCTTTAGGAAGATTCTCTAGTAAGTATATCTTAAACAAATATTTTAAAAAGAATTTTGAAATAGGGGAAGTGCATGGAAAAGTTTTTAAAATAGACAATTTAAGGATTATTCCGATGTATCATCCAGCTTTCGCAATTTATAATAATAAAAAGATTAATATTTTAAAAAAAGATTTTAAAAAAATATGACATATAATGATATTCCGCAAGAAGTATTAAACATACTTTTTATAATCAGTTTAATCGAACTTGTTCTTAAAGGTTTTGCCTTATTTAGAGCAGCAAAAAACAATCAAAAAAAGTGGTTTATATCAATCCTTATTTTAAACACACTAGGATTACTTCCTCTTTTTTATCTTCTTTTTGTACCTAAGAAGTATGTTAATTAAAGTTAAATGTCACCCTTCATCAAAAAAGGAAATAATAAATAAAAAAGATGAAGACGCTTTCGAAGTTTTTTTAAAAGAAAAACCAGAAAGAGGAGAAGCGAATAAAAGAATTTTTGAAATATTGGCTAAATATTTTAATATTTCAAGTAAAAAAATAAAATTAATTAAGGGGGCGAGAAGCCCTAGTAAAATTTTTGAAATTTATGATTAGTTATTACGAAACACTATCTGCTTTTTATAATAATCCGGCTATTATGGCGCCACTTTTAGCTTGGTTTGTTGCTCAAACGATAAAAGTAGTTATTGCTACGATAAAAGAAAAAAGGTTTAGCTTTGAGTTGTTTTTTATTCCTGGAGGATTTCCAAGTTCTCATAGTTCTTTTGTAACCGCTCTTTGTACAGTCGTTGGATTTTTGACAGGAGTTGATTCAATAATGTTTGCAGTAACTCTAGCTTTTACTGTTTTTGTTTTGTATGACGCATCTGTTTTAAGAAGGGCCGCTCAAAAACAAGCCCAGTCATTAAACGATTTGATAGAGTTTGTTAATATAAAAGAAATGGAGCCATTAAGAGAGGTTTTAGGACATAGTTGGCTTGAGGTTTTGTCAGGATTAATCATAGGAATAGGAGTGGGAGTTACAATAATTTTAATTTAATGGGAATTCCAGAAGAGTACCAAAAAAACTATAAATATTTTTTAGGGTCTAAAATTGACTTATCTTTTAGACCACTTATTCCGCGTCAAGAAACAGAGTATTGGGTTTCTTTAATTTTAAAAGAAATAAAAAAAGGGTCAAAATGTCTTGATCTTTTTTCTGGCTCTGGTTGCATTGGAGTTTCTGTTTTGAAAAATATAGAAAATACGTTTTGTGATTTTGGAGAAATTGATAAAAATCTTTTAAAACAAATACAAATAAATTTAGAAGGATTTGAAAAAGAACGTTATAATATAATAGAAACAGATGTTTTTTCAAATATTAAAGAAAGGTATGATTTTATTCTTGCCAATCCACCATATGTAGCGCTGGAAAGAATAGGGGAAGTTGGTGAGGATGTTTTAGAATATGAACCACACCTTGCTTTATTTTCTGGGAATAAGGGAATGGATTGTATTATAAGACTCATCAAAGAAGCTCCTAACTTTTTAAATGAAAAAGGAGTTTTAGTTATTGAGCATGATGAGTCTCAGAAAGATGATATAGAAAAATTAATTAAAAGAAATACTTATTCAAAATACGAGTTTTGCAAAGATCATTTTAATGAATATAGGTTTGTTAAAATATATGGTTAAAAAAGAATTGCAAAAATTAAAAAATAAAGAGAAAGCAAAAATTCTTTTAAGGTTTTTTAAAACAGGAAAAGGTGAATATGGAGAAGGAGATGTTTTTTTGGGGATTAAAGTTCCAGACATAAGGATTGTTGCGAAAAAGAATTTAAACATTAGCCCTAAAGAAATTAAAGAGCTTTTAGAAAGCAATATTCACGAACATAGGCTAACAGCTCTTTTAATTCTTGTTGAAAATTTTAAAAAAGAAGAAAAAGAAGAGGTTTTTAATTTTTATATTAACAATTTAAAAAATATTAATAATTGGGATTTAGTTGATTTATCTTGTCCAAACATTGTAGGAAAACATTTATTTAAAAGAGATAGAAATTTATTATATAAATTAGCAGAATCAGAAAATTTATGGGAGAAAAGAATTGCTATAGTTTCTACTTATTATTTTATTAAAAATAATGATTTTAAAGATACGATGAAGATAGCAAAAATTCTTTTAAAAGATGAGCACGATTTAATTCATAAGGCTGTTGGTTGGATGCTTAGAGAAGTTGGAAAAAGAGATGAAGAAATGTTGATTGATTTTTTAGAAAAAGAATATTATAATATGTCTAGGATGACGTTAAGATACGCCATAGAAAGATTAGAAGAATCTAAAAGAAAATATTTTCTAAATAAAAAAAATGAGAAATAAATCCTTCACTTTAATTGAACTACTCGTAGTTATTGTAAT
>JAQVLU010000017.1 GCA_028703995.1 Minisyncoccota bacterium | reverse complement strand
TAGTTAAAGAAAAAGCGCTTTATTAAGCGCTTTTTTCTTATTCCTTAATTCCGTCTAAATTAACATCGTAAAGTATTTGATGAGAAAGGAGTTTGTAGTTTATTAAATCTTCGTCATTAAGCCAAAGTTTAATTTCTCTTTCTGCTTCTTCTACTTTATCTGAACAATGAATGAGGTTTCTAACCGCTCTTTCATTTATATTTGATAATTCGTAAGAATCTAAAGTATAGTCTCCTCTAATAGTTCCAACTTCAGAAGTTAAAGGTTCTGTTCCGCCAACTAGTTTTTTAACTATTTGAACCGCAGAATTTCCTTCAAGAACTATGAAAACAACTGGAGAGCAAGTCATGTAATTAACAAGCGCCCTAATAATATCTTTTCCATATTCAATGGCAGGCTTTGTAATTGGTAAATTGTTTTGTTCTCTACTCTTAATAGTTATTTGTCCTTTTGATTCAAACCAAACATCATCTTTACTATAATGTTTCCAACACTTATCTTCATCAGCATAGCCAAACTTTAAGGCAGCTATTTTTAATCCCGCTCTTTCAAATCTACTAATGATTTCACCAATAAGAGATCTTTGCGCTCCATCTGGTTTAATAATGACGAATGTTCTTTCGTTTTGTTTCATATTTTTTAAATTTATTTATCTTAAGTAATTAATAGCATAAGTTATGAATTCATTCCATATCGGTCCAGCAACAGAAGTTCCTAGGGCATTGTTTTTCATAGGGGAGTTATCATTGTTTCCAGCCCAAACGCCAACAGTTACAAGGTCGCAAGTTCCCATAGTCCACCCATCAACAAAATCTTGAGTGGTTCCTGTTTTTACCGCTACTTTATAGCTAGGAATGTATAAGAGTGAGTTCCATCCAAACATAGGAGCACGAGCAGCATTATCTGACAAAACATTCATCATTGTTTCAGCAACTTCAGTAGAAATGACTTTTCTTGGAGTGTTAGTGTTAGAGTACAAAAGATTTCCATTAGCATCTTCTATTTTTAAAATACTAACTGGGGGGACTTTGTAGCCACCATTTGAAAAAACAGAATAAGCAGAAGTCATATCTATAAGATGGACTTCTCCGCCTCCCAAAACAAGCGCTGGTCCGTAATAGTTAGGGGTTTGATTTAATGTAGTAATTCCCATTTTTGTAGCTAATTTAACCGTATCGTCAATTCCGGCTAGGTTTAAAATCACTTTTACCGCAGGAATATTTAAAGATTGGTTTAAGGCAGATCTTAAGGTTAGCCAGCCTCGATATCTTCCATCGTAGTTTTGAGGAGTATAATCTACCCCACCATAACTTCCAAAATTAGTATATTCGTCTTTAACAAGTGTTGTGTCAGGACCATAACCTTTGATAAAAGCTTCCGCGTAAGCAAAAGGTTTAAAAGAAGAACCAGGCTGTCTATTTCCTAAAGTAGCTACGTTAAAAGAAGGGACAAACTTACAGGTTGAAGAAGGATCGCAATTTTCTGGATAAGGGTCTTTAAAAGGATCAGCAGAGCCAATCATGGTAAGAATTTCTCCGGTTTCTGGATCCATAGCTACTAGAGAAGCATTATATGTGTCATATAGATATGAATTCTCTTCCACTCTTGTTTTAACAATTTCTTCTGCTTTTTCTTGAAGGGTATAATCTAATGAAGTATATATTTTAAGTCCTTTAGTTTCTAAAAAATCATTTCCGTACATTTCTACTAATTGTTGTTTAACATAAGTAACAAAATGAGAAGCTTTTGTCTTTGGTTTTTGGTTAAAAACAATTTCTTTTTCTTGAGCTAAGGTGGCTTCCTCTTCTGTGATGTAATTTTCAGCAGCCATTCTATTTAAAACATAATCTTTTCTTTCAAAAAGATCTTCTAAGTGATTTGAATAAGGGGAATAGTATGATGGCAATTGAACAATGGCGGCGAGTGTAGCCGCTTCTTCTAGAGAAATGTCTTTTAAAGATTTCTTAAAATAGGTATTGGCCGCTTCTTCAGCTCCATAAATATTAATTCCAAAAGGAACTTGATTTATGTACCATTCAAGGATTTGATCTTTTTCATACCTTCTATCAAGCTCAAGAGCTAAAATGATTTCTTTTATCTTTCTGTCAGCTGTTTTTTCTTTAGACAAGAAAGTAGATCTTATTAGTTGTTGGTCTAAAGTAGAAGCCCCTTGAGATAAAGAAAAAGTTTTTAAATTAATTTTAATTGCTCTTAAAATTCCGGTAAAATCAATTCCAATATGGTTATAGAAATTAGCGTCTTCAGTTGAAATGATGGCTTCTTTTAAAACATCGGGAATATCTTCTAATTTAACATATTTCCTTTTCTCTTCTCCGTATATACTAGATAAAAGAACTTCACCTGTTCTGTCGTAAATATTGGTGTTTTGGCTCATACTAGTTTCTGCAAAAACTTCTGGACGAGGAAAATCTCTAATGATTAAAAAAAGGAAAACAAAACAACCAAGAATAAAAATCCCAGAAAGGGCAAGGAATATTTTAAAAATAAGATGTTTTTTGTTTTTTTGTTTTTTCATAATAAATAAGAATAAGAGATGGCGATCGCAAGAGCATCCGCGGCATCATCTGGTTTAGGAATCTTTTCAAGGTTGAGTAAGTTTTTTACCATTTCTTGAACTTGATTTTTTTGAGCTCTTCCGTATCCAGTAACTGCCATTTTAACTTGTAGAGGAGTAAACTCAAAGATGGGAATATTTTGTTTCGCAATAGCTAGAAGCAATATTCCTCTTGCTTGGCTAACCGGAACAATAGTTTTTGGGTTTTTAAAGAAAAATATTTTTTCAATTGCCACGGCTTCTGGTTTGTATTCTTTAAGTAAACTTTCAAGCTCAGAATAAATTAAAACAAGACGATCTTCATCTTTTGTGCCTGCCTCTGTTTTAATAGCTCCATAATGCAGACAAGTTAAATTATCGTTATTTGCTTCTATTAGTCCAAAACCAGTTATGGCTGTCCCTGGATCAAGTCCTAAGATTCTCATTCTTCATTTAAGTTATAGTAAAATTCGCGTACATCATCTGAATCATCTAAGGCTTCAAAGAGCTTGTAGTTTCTTTCTTTATTAGCAGTAATTCTTTCTTTTGGGATCCAAGATAAAGAAATATTTTCCACTTTGTAGCCCATGCTTTCAAGATTTTTTCTAGTACTATCAAGGTTTTCCACCTTTGTTTCTATAGTAAAAGTATCTTCTTCTTTATCAAAATCTTCAGCTCCAGCAGAAATTAAATCAAGTTCTGTTTCTTCGTCATCTTTTTCTCCTTTTTTAATTGAGATGACTCCTTTCTTTTCAAACATCCATCTAATTGCTCCGGCTTCTACCATTTTTCCTCCATTTTGAGCAATGAGTTGTTTTAATTCATTAATGGTTCGATTCATATTATCGGTAATTCCTTCTATTAAAAGAGCCACTCCTTCAACTCCATAAGCTTCAAATAAAAATTCTTCTAAGGTTTCTCCTTTAAGTTCTCCAGTTCCTTTTTTAATCGCTTTATCAATATTGTCAGAAGGCATATTTTCTTGTTTTGCCTTTTCTACAACCATTCTTAAACGAGGATTGAAATTTAAATCACCGCCACCGTCTCTTGCGGCAACAGTAATTTCTTTTGCAAATTTAGAAAACACTTTGCTTCTTTTTGCGTCTTCAATTCCTTTTTTAAATTTAATTGTACTCCAGTGTGAATGTCCACTCATGTTTTTATTTTATTACATTTATAATTATAATTCAAGGACAAAATATTAAAAAAGTCAAGATTCTTTAAATAATTGTTTTTTGGTGAAAATAATCAGAAGACTACTTAATATGGAAAGAGAAAGAATTGGTTTTAAGGGAAGAGTTTCTTCTTTTTTAATTTCAAAAGAACTTTCTTCTTGCTTCTTTAAAACAATTTCAATATTTTCATTTTGAGGAGAACCCCCACTATTTAAACTGGTTTGCCAGCTTTCATTAATTCTTTCGGCAGTTTGTTTTGTTTCGTTGTCTCCCACATTAAAACCGTTTTCAAAAAGAGCGTTGTCGATAATAACTCCATCCTTTTTCAGAAAGATATTTAAGCCTGTATTTTTCATAGAGCCAGTATAAATTAAGTTAGCTTTTATTTTAGGAAGAGTGCCGTCGTCTGTTCTTTCCAAGATATAAAAATTATGAGCTTTTATGATTCCTTCTAATTTTATCTCTTTTGTGTCTAGAAAAAGAGAAAAACCTTCAAGGGAAATATCTTTTTCTGTTTTATTAAAAAGTTCTATCCATTCATCGTTTGCACTATTTTCCGTTCCCATCCAAGCAATCTCATTAATCACTATTTCTTTAGCGAAAACAACGTTAGAAAAAAGAAGTAAAAAAATTACAATTGTTCGAAGGGACATTTTTTTAAATGCTCTAAAGCTTTTTTTGTAACTGCTCTTCCTTTAGGAGTTCTTTGAATTAAATTGAGTTGCATTAAGTAAGGTTCGTAAATATCTAGAATAGCTCTTTCTTCTTCACTTGTTGCTGCCGCTAATGCCTGTATGCCGACAGGACCCCCATTGAATTTATTTACAATAGTTGATATAATCTTTCTGTCTTCTTTTTCTAGACCTAGTTCATCTATTTCTAGGAAATCAAGTGAGGCTTTCGTAATGTCATAAGTGATTGTGCCATTACCTTTTACTTCTGCGAAGTCGCGCATTCTTTTTAAAAGGTTGTTAGCGATTCTAGGAGTAAAGCGAGATCTTCTCGCTATTTCAAAAATAGCTTCTTCTTCAATTTTAGTATTTAAAATTAAAGAAGATCTTTTAATTATTTTTTGTATTTCTTTTTCAGAATAGAAATTTAATTGAAAAGTAGCGCCAAATCTTCCTCGAAGAGGGGAAGTTAAAAGATCAATTCTTGTTGTGGCTCCAATTAAAGTAAACTTTGGAAGATGAAGATCAATTGTTTTTGCCATTGGACCTTTACCTAAAATTAAATTTAGTCTAAAGTCTTCCATAGCGGAATAAAGATATTCTTCTATGAGGTGATTAATTCTGTGAATTTCATCAATAAAAAGAACATCTCCTTCTTTGAGGTTTGTTAAAATAGCGACAATATCACCTGATTTTTCAATCACAGGACCGGCAATCATTTTAATTCGGCTTTGAGTTTCTTTAGCAATTAAATTAGCTAAAGTTGTCTTTCCAAGTCCTGGTGGTCCGTAGAATAAAAGGTGGTCAGGAATTTCATTTCTTTTTTTGGCGGCCGCTAAAATAATTTTTAAATTGTCTTTGATTTTTTCTTGACCGATATAGGATTTAAAAGAGTTTGGTCTTAATTCAGAATCAAGAATTTCATCATTTTGACAATTAGGCTTGACATTTTTCATAAACTATGTTATATTAATTTTATAACCATTGTTGAGGTGGGGGTAATTGTGGGGGCATTCTTCAGTAACGGGTACTCTGGTTCACGCTAGACTATTCCTCGAGATTGTTCTTAAACTTTCGGCCAGTACGCTAGAAGTCACCCCCTCCTTAGTAATGGTTTTTTTTATCCTGCTACTCTTTTGATTTCTTCAAGAGTGGTTTCTTTTTTTAAAACTTTTAAAAGTCCGTCTTGCTTGATTAAAGTCATTCCTTTTTGAATGGCTTTTTCTTTTAATCCAATGCGTGAAGGAGAAGACAAGATGAAGTTTTTTAATTCATTATCTAAAACAAAAGCTTCAAAAATACCAACTCTTCCCTTATACCCAGTATTGTTACAATGTTCGCATCCTACTTCTATTGGTAATTTAGTTAATTTACTAGTGTCAACAAAAGGTAATTCTTTTTTAAACATTTCTTTTTCTTCGTTTGTGATATTTCTTAGAGAACTGCATTTTGGACAAAGTTTTCTTATTAATCTTTGGGCAATAATGATGTTGACCGCAGGAATAATATTACTTGCTATTTCTCCTAAAGATTCTAACCTAGAAATAGTTGAAATAGCGTCGTTTGTGTGCAAAGTAGATAAAACAAGGTGTCCAGTTAAAGCAGCTTGAATTGCAATTTGAGCTGTTTCTTTGTCTCTAATTTCTCCAACAAGAATAGTGTCTGGGTCTTGTCTAACAATTGACCTTAAACCAGAGGCAAAACTGTAACCCTTTTTTTCGTCTACTTGGGTTTGAGTAATTCCTTCTAAATGGTATTCAATAGGGTCTTCAATGGTAATAACTTTGTTTTCCGGTTTACTTATTTTTTTTAAAAAAGCATAAAGAGTAGTTGTTTTACCAGAACCAGTAGGACCAGTAACAATGATCATTCCGTTTGGTTTTTCAATTTCATTATTAAAAAGTTTTTCTAAATCAGTTCTTAAGCCTAACTCTTCTAAACTAATTAAACTTTTTGGGTTTAAAATTCTCATTACAATCGCTTCTCCATACTCAGAAGGAAGACTTGAAACTCTAATTTCAATTTCATTGTCTTCAAACTTAATAGAGAATCTTCCGTCTTGAGCTTCTTTATCTACATTTAATTTAAGACGACTTAAGAGCTTAATTCTAGAAAGGATTTTTAAATATCTTTCATTTTCTATTTCAGTAACTAATGTAAGCATTCCGTCCATTCTAATTCTAATAATAGTTTTTTCTTCCTCTCTTTCAATATGAATATCAGAGCTTTTAAGAAGAACGGCTCCAACCATTAAGATTTTAATTAAGTAGGTAATATCTTGATCAATGTTTTTAGTAAAAAGAAGACTTAAGCTTTTTAAGTTTAAAATGTTTTCTTTGAAAAAAAGTTCTTCTTCTTTTGAGATAAGGATTTCTCCTACAATTTCCTCCATTTTATTTTAAGATATTTATTAAATCTTCTTTACTTAGATTTTCTTTTGAAAAAATTCCACCGTTGTTTTTTATTTGAGCGTTAAAAGTTTCTTTTACTTTGTTTAAAATTTCTTTGTTTTCTAGATAAAAAACACAATTGTTTTTATTAAAAATTAAGATAAAGTTTTGAATAAAAAGACAATCTTTTAAAGTGCTTAGAATAAAAGGAATTTCGTTTTCTTTTAAGTTATCTATTTCGGCTAAGAAAACATTTTTTTCTATTTCTATTTTAGAAAAAACATTAAGAAGACTTTCAACTTTTCCTTCAGAAGAAAAGAGAGAAGAAATGTTTTCATCTAAGAATTCTTCTTCAATGTTTTTAAGAAATATTTTTGAGAGAGGAACTCCGTTTTCAATTAAGTTGATGTTTCCAAAAATTTTATTTAAGTGGCTATTGTCAATATTGATAATTTGAGTATTTTCTATGGAAACAGATTCATTTTCAATATTTTTTTCAAGCTCTTTTAAGCTTTTAAAACCAATAGAAACAATTAAATCTAAATTAGTTTTTTCTTCTTTATTTTTAAGTTCACAGCAAAAATCTTCTTTTGATAAATTATTTTCTTTTGGAGTTAAAAAAAGTTTAATCCCTTCGTTAGATTTTTCGTAGAAGATATCAGCGATTTGTTTTTGAACAGTTAAAACAATTTGAGGGCAAGGTTCGCAAATAGGAAGAAGAGGTAAGCTATTATTAAATCTATAGTGAATTTTTTTGTTTAATTTCAAACAAAGAAGAATAAAAGCAAGATTGACTAAAGCAATATCTTTGTCTTTATCATCTTTAATGACAATTCCTATGTTTTCTGATTTTCTTAATTCTTCTATCATCATCTTTAAAATAGTCTATTTTTGAAGAAAAGTCAATTTAAGTCTTTTCTATTTTTTAAAAAAAGATATAATGAAAATAATGGAATACATTACTCATTCAGAAAAAGAAACAAAAGAATTATTACTTAACATTTTGGACCTAAAACCAAGCTCAAAAAAAGCTACTGTTTTTGCTTTAGAGGGAGAGCTTGGATCTGGAAAAACAACTTTTGTCAAAGGGCTAGAAGAGGTTTTAAAGATTAAAATTAAGAGCCCTACTTTTAATATTATTAAAAGATATGAAATAGATTTTAATGGTTTTAAAAACTTTTATCACATAGATTTTTATAGAGTAAAAAGTGTTTCTGGATTAGAATTTGAAGATATTCTAAACAAAAAAGAAAATTTGATTTTTATTGAATGGGGAAGTAATATAGAAGAAAGCCTACCAAAGGATATTAAAAAGATTTGTTTTGAGTATTTAGACAAAGATAAAAGAAAAATAACATATGAAGGAAATAAAAATAATTAATATCATCGTTTCTTTTTTAATTCTTTTAGGAATTGTTGTTTTTGTTAATCTTAAAACAGATAATTCTTTAGCAAGTATTTACAAAGCTTTTAATCCTTGTGATGTTAAAAATGTTAA
>JAQVLU010000016.1 GCA_028703995.1 Minisyncoccota bacterium | reverse complement strand
ATATTACCTCCCACCATTTCCCCCTTAAGTTCTTCTGTTTTATATTCAACAGATTTTAAAGTCCATTCGTCATTTCCGCTGACATGTGCCGCTGGAAGTATGAGAACTCCACCAGGAACAACAATTTCCGGAGAAAGAATGATTTGAAAAGCTATTTTTTTAGATTCTTTTGTTTGTCCAGCGCCTGCAACAACAGTGCCAACATCCCAAACAATTTCGCTAGTTTCTTCATTGAAAGTTAAACCCTCTTCTTCTTGAACGAAGGTTCCATTTTCAGGAATAATTGCCCTCATTTTTACTCCCCCAACATCGTTAAAAGTATTTGATATCTCCCAAACAATAGTTACTTTTGAAGTTTTGTTTTTTTGAAGAGGGTAAGGACCAGAGCTTTGAATAAATTGATTTGAAGTATCAACGTATTGTTTTGCCGTTAAATTTGTCTCCACTTTTGTTAAAAATTCTTCTTTTGCCCCTCCAACAGTAACAATGTTTTTAACTTTTTGATTTGTTTGCGCTAAAATATTTTTATCAAGATCTTTCTTTAAATCAACAAAGAATTCAATTACTCCTGTTTGGTCTACTTCAAGATAAGACAATTCAGGAAAATTTTTTGCTTCAAAAATTATAGAATTATCTCCTAAAGTATATTTAGCTAAAGGAGCGTTTACTGTATTTAAATCATATAAATTACCATCTAATTTAGAAATTAAAATTAAATCAGTGAGAGCTTCTTCTCCTATATTTCTAAAAGAAAGTTCAAAATGAAGACTATCTCCGACTTTGGCTACATAATCATAGGTATTATTAACTTTTTGAGTTAAATAAAGATTAGGAGAAACTACTCTAAGCCAAGAAGTTATTTCTTTAAGGACAACAAATTCATTGTTTTTCCAAACACCTAATTTAACGGTAAAAGCTGACTGATTCGCGCTTTTTTTGATTCCTGAAAGTTCTATTTTTCCACTTTGATACTGACTCAAACTACTAATATCCCATTGTTTTTCATCAAGAGCTTTTGGATTAGAATATAAAAATTCAAAATCATCTGGATAGTTAACGATAATAGATAAATCTTCAAGTGCATAAGCTACTTCTGAAGCATAATTTATACTAAAAGAAAAAGCTTTATCAATACTAGTTATCTTTGAAGGTAAATTAAAATCTAAACTAATTGGAACCTCTTTTATGGTACTCAAAAATTCTGTAGACACTTCATTTCTAACATTCAGATCCTTAATTTTAAAACTTAAAGTTGCTTTCGCTATTCTTAAACTCCCTTCTTGCCCTAAAAGTCTTGCTTTAAAAGTAACGGTCTTTTCTTGCCCAGGGTAAATACTTCCTCCCAAGTCTTCCTCATCAAGAAGCAATATTTTTTCTCCGTCAATAATGGATTCTTTTGGATATTCAAAAATAAGTTCTGGCTCTTCTAGCCTAACATTTCCGTTGTTTTTAAACCTAACAACATATTCGATACTCTCTCCCAAAGAAACTTCTGACTTTCCTAGTATTTCTAACTTTAAAACTTCTTTAGAAAAAGATGTGCTTTGCCACCAGAAAATAGCTAAAGCAAATAAAGCTAATATTGAAACTATAGTGATGAGGATTTTTTTATTTTTCATTTTATATTTTTTTAATACCAATTAAAAATGGCACATCATAAATTGTTAATTCTTTTTCTGCCTGAAGATTATTTTCTAAAGTATAATCTTTAGCTAAAACTTCGCTTAAAATTAATTGTTTTGTTTTTTGATTTAAATTACCGCCTTCACATTTTAGTAAGATTAAATCTTCCTTGCTGTATTTCAAATCTTTTCTCATTTGCTGAATATTTCTAATAAGTTCTCTTGCCATTCCTTCTTCTTTTAATTCAGCTGTTAATTCAAAATCAAGAATAACTTCTTTATCAAGACTTGAATCAATTTCAATTTCTTTAACATTTATTTCGTCTTTAATAATTTCTAAAATTTCTTCTCTGATTTCTTTTTTAATTTTTGCTAAAGCTAAAGGTTGTCTAACCTTTATTCCTTTTTCTATTCTTTCGTTTAAAGCTAAATTAACAATTTCTCTCGCTTCTTGCATCTCGTTTTCAAGTAAAGAATTGTAATATTTTTCTTTCGTCTTAGGAAAATCGCAGAGATGAACACTTTCTTTATCTTTTTTCTCTTTAATCTCTTGGTATATTTTTTCGGAAATAAAAGGAATAAAAGGAGCTATCATCTTAGAAGCTTCTTTAAGAACAAACCTCAATGTTGCTTCTGCTTCTTCAAACTCTAAATCAGATTCTGGTTTTTGAAATCTTCTTCTGCTTCTTCTAATATACCAGTTTGAAAAATCATCAATAAAATCGGTAAACAATCTAACCGCTCTTGTGAGTTCGTACTTGTCTAAATAAGAGACCATTTCTTTATTTAAAGTAAAAAGCTTAGATAAAATCCATTTGTCTAAAATATTATTAGACTCAATCAAAGAATCATTTTTTCGGTAGGTCTTATAAAAAACAAAACAATTTTCAAAACCTAAAATCACTTTTCTCCAAACTTCTTTAACCCTATCTTCAGAAAATCGATAATCTTCTCCAAGGTTTGTTGAAGATAATAAAAAATATCTTAAAGGATCCGCTCCATATTTTTCAAAAATTTCATTAACATCTGGATAGTTTTTAAGTCTTTTACTTAGTTTTTTTCCGTTCTTGTCTAAAACAAGTCCGTTGGCAATTACATTTTTAAAAGCTGGGTTATTCTCTCCGAGACCAATATTTTTAAGAGTCAGTGCTGTAGAAATTACATGTAAAGTATAAAACCAGCCCCTAGTTTGATCTAATCCTTCGGTAATAAAATCAGCTGGAAAAGTTTTTTCTACTAATTCTTTGTTTTCAAAAGGATAATGCCAAGAAGCATATGGCATCGCACCAGACTCAAACCAACAATCAAAAATCTCAGGAGTTCTTTCCATTTCTCCCCCACATTCACATTTTAAATAAACATCATCTATATATGGTTTGTGTAAATCTGATGTATCTCCTCTTATTTTTAATTTTTCAAGTTCCTCAATGCTTCCAACACAAATCATCTTTCCACAATCTTTACATTTCCAAATTGGAATTGGAGCTCCCCAAAATCTATTTCTAGCAAAATCCCAATCCCTTGCTCCTTCTAGCCAATTTCCGAATCTTCCGTCTTTGACATGAGATGGTACCCATAAAATTTTTTGATTATTTGAAACAAGCTCTTCTTTAAATTTAGTTACCATTAAATAATAGCTCTCTTTAGCAAAATACATTAAAGGGGAATCACATCTCCAACAAAATGGATAAGTGTGTGTTACTAATTCTTCTTTGTATAAAACGTCTCTTTCTTTTAAGTCACTAATTATCTTTTTGTTTGCTTCAAAAATATTTTCTCCTTTATAGTCTTCTACAAAATCTAAAAACTTACCTGATTCATCAACTGTATGAATAAAAGGAAGGTCATATTTTTTTCCGACATTGTAATCATCTTCTCCATACATTGTTGCTATGTGTACGAGTCCTGTTCCATCTTCTGTTCCAACATAGTCCGCATGAACAATCATATAAGCCTTTTCTATTTTAGAAACTTTTTGCTTTAAAAGATAATCAAAAACAGGTTCATATTTTTTTCCTAAAAGTTCTTTTCCTTTTACTTCTTTTATTACCTCATTTTCTTCAGAAATAATTTCTTTTCTTTTTTTAGCAAGAATGTAGGTTTCTTTTTCTGTTTTAAGATAAATGTAATCTTCTTCTTCATTGACAGCAACCGCAACATTCTGAGGAAGTGTCCAAGGAGTAGTTGTCCAAATTAAAAGAAAAGTGTTTTCCTCATCTTCTAATTTTAATTTAATATAGACTGATCTGTCTTTAACTTCTTTGTATCCTTGATTAACTTCAAAATTAGATAAAGTAGTTGAGCACCTTGGACAATATGGAGAAACTCGATAATCTTTTTTTACTAAATCATTATCCCAAAGCTTCTTTAAAACCCACCAGACAGACTCTGTGTAATTTTTATCCATTGTCGCATAAGAATTAGAATAATCCGCCCATCTACCTACTCTTTCTAAAGTCTTTTTAAAGTCATCAACACAGCTAAAAACAGATTTTTTACACTGATCATTAAAATTATCAACTCCAAAAGCTTCAATCTCTTTCTTATTCTTAATGTTAAGCTCTTTCTCAATTAAATTTTCAACAGGAAGTCCGTGACAATCCCAACCAACACGCCTTGGAACCTGAAATCCTTGCATTGTCTTATATCTTAAAACAGCATCTTTAATCGTTGTAATCAAAACGTGTCCATAGTGAGGTTTTCCTGTAGCAAAAGGAGGTCCATCATAAAAACTAAAATAAGGAGAGCCTTCCCTTTCCTTAATAGATTTTTCAAATATTTTATTCTCTTCCCAAAATTTTAGTATTTCTTCTTCGTAATTCATATATTAAAATTAGCATTTTTCTTCTTTTTTTTCAATTAAGTTTCCTTAATTCTCCTGTACCAATAATATTTTCTCTTTGAAGAATAATTTCTTCTAAATCCCAATCATTTACATAAGCTTGCAAGAGTAAAATGGCATCTCCATGGCTAACAAGTAAAATGTTCTTACCTTCATTAATACTTTCAATGTCATTTAAACATTCTTCTACTCTGTTTTTTAAATCTCCCCAACTTTCTCCATTTAAAGGACGATCATTCATTCTATTTTTATCAGTGTAAAAATCTAAAGCATCTTTTTTTGGACCACCCGCATAAATACCCCAATTCAAATCTCTTAATCTTTCATCATAAACAATTCTTTCTATTTGAAGCATAGAAGAAACTATTTCTGCGGTTTGTCTTGTTCTTAAAATATCTGAAGAATAAATTAAATCAATTCCTTTGTCCATTAATTTCATTCCAGAAAGAGCAACTTGTCTTACTCCCTCACTATCAAGCTCGCAAGGAACCTCATCTTCTGGCCAACCATAACAAACATCTTTTAGTTCTGTTTGGTGAATATTTCTTCCATGTCTTAATAAATAATATGTGTTTTTTAATTTTTTCATAAATATCAATTACATCTTTTCTGGAGAAGAAATTCCCATTAAAGAAAGTATATTACTTAAAGCAAACTTAGAAGCTAAAGTTAGTTCAATTCTTGCTTGGCTTATTTTTTTATCTTCAGTTATAATTTTACAGTCATTGTAAAATTTATGAAAAGCAGATGCTAAATCTAAAGCATATTGAGGTAATCTATGGACGCTATAGTCTTTGGCTGTATCCTCAACAATTTCTTCAAACTTTAAAATTTCTTTCATTAAATTAAGTTCTGCTTCTTCTTTTAACAAAGAAATGTGTTTAGCTTTTTTAATTCTTTCAATTTTTATTCCTGAATTCCTAAGGACGCTACAAATTCTTGCATGAGCATATTTAACATAATAAACAGGATTCTTATCAGATTCTTCAAGGGCTAATTCTAAATTAAAATTAAGATGTGTATTTGCTGATTTTTGAAGGAAAAAGAACCTTACAACATCAACAGGAACATCGTTTAAAAGATCATCCATAGTAATATATGTTCCCAACCTTTTAGACATTTTAACTTGTTCTCCATTTTGTTCAATGGTTACAAATTGCAAAAGAATTGTTTCTAATTTTCCTTTAAATCCTAAGGCCTCTACTCCAGATTCTAATCCTTTTACATCTCCTGCATGGTCTGCTCCCCAAACATTAATTACTCTATCAAATTTTTTGTCTTTAAACTTATATTCATGATAAGCAATGTCTCCAGCTAAATAAGTTGCTTTCCCATCACTTTTAATAAGAACCCTGTCTCGATTATCTCCAAATTCTTTAGCTTTAAAAAATACTGCTCCTTCACTTTCATAAGTTAAATTATTCTTTTTTAAGAATTCTAAAACCTTATCAACTCTCTTGTTTTCATAAAGCCAAGTTTCTGAAAACCATTCATTGTAAAAAATATTCATCTTTTCTACCGTTGCCCTTATAACTTCTTTTAAAATAATATAAGATGCCCATTTTCCTATCTTATAAGGGTCAGTTTCATTTTCGATTCTATTATTTAAAAAATCAATATATTCTCCCGTATACTTTGCCTTATCGTCTTTTAAAACAGAGTGCCCTAAGGCCGTTATCTGATTTCCGTAATCATTGATGTAATAAGCTTTTTCTACAATATAACCAGCTTTTTTAATTACATTCGCAAGAGTGTCTCCAAAAGGACCTCCTCTAGCATTTCCAATTGTTAATGGTCCGGTTGGATTAGCAGAAATAAATTCAACTTGAATTTTTTGTTTCTTTCCTAAATCTAAATTTCCAAAAGCTTCTCTTTTTCTTAAAACTTCGTCTATTAATTTTTCAAAACATTTATGATTTAAAAAAATGTTAATAAACCCCGGAGGAAGAACCTCTACTTTTTCAAAAACCTTCTTTCCTTCTTTTTCTAATCTTAGCTTCATCTTTTCTGCAATATCTAGTGGATTAATTTTTTGCTTCTTTCCAATCTCAAGAGCAATATTTAAAGAATAATCTCCATGTTTTTTTTCTTTAGATTTTAGTATTTGAAACTCAAAATCAACTAAACCTTCTTTTTTAAGAGAATTTTTTACAATTTTTCGTATTTCATTTCTTATTAACATATTTATATAATAGCACAATTAAGATGGTTTTCAATCTTTACTATAATTCATTAATAATATACTATAAAAGCATGGGAGTACTTGCAGAAAATAGAAAACTTAAATTTGAATATGAAATCTTAGAAACTTTTGAAGCAGGAATTGAGCTTTTAGGTTTTGAAGTAAAAAGTCTTAAAAAGAAAGGAGGTGTTAATTTAGCCGGAACATACATTATCATAAACAAAAATCTTGAAGCTTTCTGGGTAGGTGCTAAAATATTACCCTTTCAACCAAGTAATATATATATTGAATATAATCCTCAAAGAGACAGAAAGCTTCTTCTTAAAAAAAAGGAAATTGAGTATTTAGCACATAAGGCTGAAGAAAAAGGCTTGACTTTAATGCCAGTTATACTCTATACTAAGAGAAGCTTCATAAAGATGGAGCTCGCTCTTGTTCGTGGTAAAAAAAGCTATGACAAGAGAGAATCTATTAAAAAAAGAGATATCGAAAGAAAAATTAACAGCGAATTAAAAATTAGGGGGTGATTTGCTTCGACAGTAATTTGACAAAAATATGCAAGTTGAGTTCTTGTTCTCATTAAAAAACAGGAAACAAAAATAACTGGAAACATATTCAGTGAAAAAGAGTTAGCATTAGCATAACTCCATCCAATCTGAGGATTCTCACTAGGCAGAAATTGGGTGTCATTTTCGTGAGAGTAGGTAACACTATCGATTTAGGTAGCGCTATTGAAACAAACACTAAATCTAGTATTAAAGCTTTTTTCTAAATTACTACTTTAATATAAAAAAACAATTTAGAATAAACTTGTAGAAATGTTTTTGAAAATAATTTCTGGACGTGAGTTCAAAACTCGCCACCTCCACCAATAAATGAGTAAACCATTAATCAATCAACAAATTAGAGCAAGAGAAGTTAGAATAGTAGACGAAAAAGGATTACAGCTTGGAATCGTCCCTATTAGAGAAGCTATTTTTATGGCTGAAGAAAAGGGTCTAGACTTAATTCAAGTAACAGAAAAAGTTGATCCTCCAGTATGCAGAATTGGTGATTATGGAAAATATCTTTATTCCCTAAAGAAAAAAGATAAAGGCATAAAGGTAAAAACAGGAGAATTGAAAAACGTTAGATTGTCTTTTAATATCTCTGATAATGATCTTAACACTAGGGCAAACAATGCGATTAAGTTTTTAAAAAACAAAGAAAAGGTAAGAATTGAACTTATTTTGAGAGGAAGAGAGAAGGGCTTAGATCAAGTCGGAAAAGAAAAGATCAAAAAACTTATTGAGTTTATTGAAAAACAAGAAATTGAAATTAAAATTGAAAAAGAATTAAAAAGAGAGCCCCGAGGCCTCAGTATGATAATATCAAAGAAATAAAGGTATGAAAACATATAAACAAAAAACAAGAAAATCTATTAGTAAAAGATTCAAGGTCACAAAAACTGGCAAGGTTTTAAGAATGCCTAGCGGACAAGACCATCTTTTATCTAAGCAAGCTTCAAGCAAAAGAAGAAGACTTAGAAAATTAGTAGAAGTTTCTGCTGGTGAAGCTAAAAAGATTAAAAAACTATTAAAGATATAAAAATATGGTAAGAGTTAAAGGAGGTGTACAAACTCAAAAAAGAAAAGGAAAATTAATAAAACAAGCTAAAGGTTTCAGATGGACAAGAAACAACTGTTTTGTTGCTGCTAAACAAGCTTTAATGAAAGCTTGGGAATATGCGTATAGAGATAGAAAAACTCTAAAAAGAGAAAAAAGACAATTATGGCAAATTCAAATCGGAGCTGCCACTAAGAAGGAAGGTATTTCTTACAGTAAGTTTATGGGAGCAATGAAGAAAAAAAACATCGGAGTTGATAGAAAGATCTTAGCTAAACTAGCTAATGAAAACCCTGAAATATTTAAGGAAATACTTGCAAAAGTAAAATAAATTAAAAACGGCTTTATAGGCCGTTTTTTTATTTACTAGCTAA
>JAQVLU010000015.1 GCA_028703995.1 Minisyncoccota bacterium | reverse complement strand
TGCTGAAGTAGCCAAGTCGGTCACGGCACATGTCTGAAAAACATGCCATCTCGGTTCGATTCCGAGCTTCAGCACATGACTTTAAGCGGGCGTCGTATAGTGGCCATTACATAACCTTGCCAAGGTTGAAACGGCAGTTCGATTCTGCTCGCCCGCTCCATTATTTAAATTTTTAAATTATTATGAAAATATTTTGGCACGGTAAAACTTGTTTTGAAATAATTATCAATGAAAAAACACAAGAACCAGTTTCTCTAATTATTGACCCTGTTGACGAAAATTATCCTAAAAAAGAAACAAACATCCTTCTTTTAACTCACGAAATGAAGCACAGCAAAGAAAAAGTTTTTACAGTTTCTTCTGCTGGAGAATATGAAGTTAAAGATGTTTACATTCAAGCAATCCCACTCAAATTAGGAGGGCTTATTTTTGTTATTAAAGCCGAAGGAATTAAACTTTGCCATTTAGGGAATATTGAAGAAAGTGAACTTTTAGAAAACGAACTTAAGGAACTTGGGATGATAAATCTTCTTTTCATTAATGCCGGAGAGGAAGATAAGACAAAAATCATTAAGCAAATAGAACCTTCAATAATAATTCCAATGGATTATGAAGAAGTGGAAACATTTTTAAAAAGACTAGGTGAAAGCAATAAAGAGGGGGTAGATTACTACAAATTACAGCAAAAAGACTTAGAAGGTAGAGAGGAAGCAGAAATTATTGTTTTAAATAAAAAATAATATATGTCAGAAGAAGAAAAATTAATCAACAACGTTGGAACAATTAAAATTAGGGAAATAGGAATAGAAATGAAAGACAGTTACATTGATTACGCAATGTCTGTTATTGTTTCTCGTGCGCTTCCAGATGTAAGAGATGGTCTTAAACCAGTTCAAAGAAGAATTCTTTACGCGATGTATGGAATGGGGGCTAGATATGATACAAAATTTAGAAAATCAGCCGCAGTTACTGGAGAAGTTTTAGGAAAATTCCATCCACATGGAGATTCTTCAGTTTATGGAGCGCTTGTTAGAATGGCTCAAGACTTTTCTTTAAGATATCCTTTAATTAGAGGACAAGGAAACTTTGGTTCTATTGATGGAGATCCACCAGCTGCTCAAAGGTATACTGAATGTAAGCTTCAAAAAATAGGGGAAGACATGCTTCGTGATATTGAAAAAGAAACTGTTGAAGTAATGGATAACTATGACAGCACAAGAACAGAACCAGTAGTTTTGCCATCACCAATGCCAAACTTACTTTTAAACGGAGCAACAGGTATTGCAGTTGGAATGGCAACTAACATTCCACCTCACAATTTAAATGAAGTTTGTGATGCTTTAATTTATTTAGTTGATAAAAGAGACGCTAGCCCAGAAGAAATTTTTGAGTTCATCAAAGGACCTGATTTTCCAACCAGAGGTTTTATTTATGATGAACAAGCGATTCAATCAGCTTATATGCAAGGAAGAGGTTCTTTTTTAACTAGAGGAAAGGTAGATATTATTGAAAAAGAAAAAGGGGGAACACAATTAATTATTACAGAGATTCCTTATCAAGTTGATAAGTCAATTTTAATTACTCATTTTGCTAATTTAGTACAAACAAAAAGAATTGAGGGAATTAAAAACATTACTGACGAATCTGATAAAGATGGAATGAGAATCACAATTGATCTTAATAGAGGAATAATCCCTAAAAAGATTTTAAATTCACTCTACAAATACACTGATCTTCAAAAGACTTTCCATTTGAACATGATCGCTCTTGTTAATGGAATTGAGCCAAGACTTTTAAACCTTAAAGAGGTTTTAGAAGAATATTTAAAACACAGAGTAGACGTTCTCTTAAGAAGAGCTACTTTTGAACTTGCAAAAGCTAAAGAAAGAGCCCATATTTTAGAAGGTCTTATGATTGCCCTTTCTAATATTGATGCAGTAATTGAGCTTATTAAATCTTCAAAAACAAAAGAAGATGCGAAAAACAATTTAGTAAAGAAATTTGAGTTATCAATCTTCCAAGCAGAAGCTATTTTAGAGATTAAGTTACATCAATTAGCAAAATTAGAGAAGCAAAGAATTGAAGATGAACTTAAACAAATTTTAAAAACAATTGAAGGTTTGGAATTAATTTTAAAGAGTGAAGAAAGACAAAGAGAGGTAATAAAAGAAGAATTAAAGGGCGTTAAAGAAAGCTATGGAGATGAAAGAAAAACAGTTATTGTTAAAGGAAAGGCTGGAGAAATATCAATTGAAGATTTAGTTCCTGAGGAAGAAGCGATTATTACCTTGACTAAAGGGGGATACATTAAAAGAATGAATCCTGATGAATACAAAAAACAAAAACGAGGAGGCGTTGGTTCAATGGGTATGAAAACTAGAGAAGAAGACGAAATAGATCATCTTTTAACGGTAAATACTCATGATACTTTATTCTTTTTTACTGATTCAGGAAAAGTCTTTAGAACAAAAGTTTACGAAGTTCCAGAAGGAATTAGGGCTAATAAAGGAAAGGGAATTATGAACTTTTTAGAGATAGCTCCTTCTGATAAAATTCTTTCTATTTTGTCTTTAAGTAAAAACGAAGATACAAATGGTTTCCTTATTATGACGACTAAAAAGGGAGTAACTAAAAAAACAAAACTTAAAGATTTTGAAAATGTTAGAAGAAACGGTTTGATTGCAATTAGTCTTAAAAAAGACGATGCTTTATGTGAAGTTAAGAGAATTAATGAAGGAGACGATATTTTAATCGCAACTCAAAAAGGAATGTCTATCAGGTTTAAAGAAAGTGATGTTAGAGCAATGGGAAGACAAGCTTCTGGTATTAGAGGAATTAGACTTAAAGCGAATGATAAAGTAGTCGGCATAATTGTTATTTCTAAAGAGAATCAAGATGCAGGACTTCTTGTTTTGTCTGAAAATGGTTACGGTAAAATAACGGAACTTGTTGATTACAAGGTACAAAAAAGAGGAGGTACGGGAATTAAGATTGCAAAAACAACTACCAAAACAGGAGATATTGTAAAGCCTCAAATTATTAAAGGACAAGAAGACTTGATTGTTATTTCTCAAAAAGGACAAACAATCAGAACTAAAATATCAAGTATTCCTAAACTCGGAAGAGATACTCAAGGAGTAAAAATAATGAGATTAAGAGCAGAAGACAAAGTCGTTTCAGCAACAACATTATGATGCCAATATTTCTAAACCCAAAAGAAACAATTGAAAAGTTAACTTTTTTAAAAAAAGAAATGGTTGCTTTGGATGTTGGTTCTGGTTCTGGTGGATTTACTCTTCCGCTTGCAAGTAAACTAGAGAACGGGAAAGTATATGCTCTAGATATTAAAGAAGAGGCCTTATCGGCCTTAAGAAGTAAATTAGACAGTAGTAAAATATACAATGTTGAACTTCTCTTGGCAGATATTGAAAAAGGTGTTAAAATAGGAGACAGTAAAATAGATTTTGTTCTTTTGGCAAATATTTTGTTTGAAATTAATGATAGAAGAAAGGTTTTAGAAGAAATAAAAAGAGTTTTAAAAGAAGAAGGACACTTGCTTATCATTGATTGGAAAAAGTTTGATAATATGGGACCAAAAGAGAAAGTAATTTCTAAAGAAGAAATTATTAAATTAGCAGATGAGTTTAATTTAAGTTTAGAAAAAGATTTAGATTTAGGAAATTATCATTTCGCGTTAATTTTTAAAAAATGAAAAAGATAATATTTTTTATAATTAGTATTTTAATCTTTGCCGGTGTTAATGTTTTTGCTGCTTGCGAAACAAACACCCCTTATACTTACAATGAATTTGGTATTAATTGCTCTACTGGATGTCCTTCAGGAACTAAAAAGTGCGACGAAGGTTCTTCTTATGTCTGTCGAGTTAAGTGTTATTGCGAAATAGGAACTTATTATAGTGAATTTAGTAGTCCTTGTAAATGTCCTTCGGGAACAGAAAAATGTTTACCACAATCTTTAGGAGATCAAAAATATTATTGTAGTCAGACTGGTTGTTCAACTACCTCAACTACAAAAACTGATATTTCTGAAGAAGATGATCCTGTTCAAGGGGGAGGCTCTACGACAACCTTAAAAGGAGGTTCTCAGACAATTACAGCGGATGGGGGCGGTTTAACTAACCCAACTGGAATGAATACTTTTTCTGAATTGATAGATAAAATAGCTGAGTGGATGCTTAATATCGGACTTGTTTTAGCTCCTTTAATGTTTGTTATTGGGGGAATAATGTTTATAACTGCGAATGGAAATCCATCAAAAATTCAGACTGCACAAAATTTATTAATTTATACGGCTATTGGAATTTTAATAATTTTATTAGCAAAATCATTAGTAGAAGTATTATCAGGTTTTATAAAATAAAAATATGAAGAATAAAATAAAAGGATTAGTAGTAGCTTCGTTTTTACCTTTTGTCGTTTTTGCAGATGCTATAACCAGCACTATCGACAATGTTGTTAAATGGATTTCAACCGTTGGGGGAGGGTTAGCAGTACTTTTTATTGTTATCGCGGGAGTTATGATGGTCACTTCTAGTGAGAGCGCAGATAATGTTAAAAAAGCGCAAGATATTATAAAATGGGCTGCTGTCGGATTGATTATTATTTTATTAGCAAATGCTATTAAGGCAATTATTGAAAGTTTAGTTAAACTTAGTTAAAAAGGTCGTTATTAATTATTAAATTTACAAAAATATGAATTTTAAAAAAATATTTACAACAGTATTTTTATTAGGAGTTATGGCTATGCCTTTATCAGCTGTTTTGGCAGCTAATGAATCATGTCAATTATCAACAAGTGTTTTAAGCATGATGGAGTCAAAAGGTTATACCCTTTGTTCAGCTACATGTAATTTTGTATCAACACCTCAATGTGGTACTTGTTGTTTAATAAATACAATTTACAATATTGTTGATTGGGCGTTCATAGTTATAATGGCCGTTGCTGTAGGAATGATCGTTTGGGCTGCTTTCTTATATTTAACTAGTGCAAGTGATACTACTAAATTAGGACAAGCAAAAGATAAAGTTTTATACGCCGCCGTAGGTATCGTTGTTGCGCTTCTTGCAAAGGCTTTACCAGGAATCGTATTGTCAGTCGTTGGATAATATGCTATTAATAAAAGACCCTTTAATTAGGGTCTTTATTATGCGCGCCGAGATGGTGGAATTGGCAGACACGTATGCCTTAGGAGCATATGCCTTCGGGTGTGAGGGTTCGACTCCCTCTCTCGGCACATTTATTTTATTTCTATTTTTTGAGAATCGCCTTCTTTTTCCTTAGGAAGTCTAATGATTAAAAGGCCATTTTTCATTTTGGCTTTTATTTGAGAAGTATCAACTTCTTTAGGGAGAATAATTTCTTTTTCAAAAGGTCCAAAAAAACATTCTTTTACGAAATAGTTTTTTTCTTTATCTGAAGTGGCAGGATCTTTTCTTTCTCCTTTAATGATTAAGATGTCTTGTTCTAGGGAAATATCTAATTCTTCAGCTGTAACTCCAGCGATTGCTGACTCAACAACAACCTCTTTGTCTGTTTCATAAACGTCGACAATTAATTCTCCTTTATCACTGTTTGTTTCAAATACAATTTGTTGGTTTTCTTCATTTTTCATATTTTGCAAATACTTTTTAACTTTTTTAATTTTTTAAGGGCTTGCCCTAAAAGAAGGTAAGAAATGATTAATGTACTGAAGATGAAGACAATCATTACTGATAACTCTGTTTCACCTCCACGTTCTATTATAGAGTATTTCAAGAAAAAATCAAAGACTCCGTGAATAATGACGGCAATTAAAAAACCTCCTCCAAAAAGGAAGTGTCTTTTATTTGTTCTGTAAAAAGAAACGGCGATATAGAAACCAAAGATTCCAGAGCAAAGTGCGTGTAGAAAATTAGCTCCAATAAATCTTATTAAAGAAAGAATAATTGTGTCTGTGTAAAAAAGGAAAGATTTTTGAGAAAAGAGAATAATGTTTTCTGCGGTAGCAAAGCCTAGAGCCGCTACAATCATATACATTGGCACGTCTATTGATTCGTCTAAATATTGAGACTTTAAAGCAGTAAATCTAAAAGCTAAATATTTGAATAGTTCTTCAGCCATGGCAACAATGAAAAAATATTGAATAAAGTTATACAGTCCAGAGCTAATATTTAAAGTGTCTAATAAGTAAACTAAAACATATTCAACAAGAAAAACAGGGAAGGTGACGAGCATTCCCATGATAAAAACTTTTAAGATCACTTTTTTTGGTTCTTTTTCACTATCTTTATTTAAGAAAAAAAAGAGCCAAACAACTCCAGGAAGAATGGCAAAGAAAGTATAAGTTAAAATTTGCTGGAGTTCAATCATTTAAATTTAAATTACTATTTGCTTTTAGCTTATCACAAAGATTTAATTTAGGCGAGAGAATGGCAGAAACACCAATCATAACAGCGTTATCAGTTGTATATTTTGGAATTAAAAGTTTGAGTTTGTTTTTTTTAGCCAAATCTTTTAAAGCTTTTTGAATTGATTTGTTTGAAGAAACCCCTCCTCCAATAAGAATAGAATTAAGAGGGAATTCTTTAATCGCTCTTTCTGTTTTTTTAACAACAACTTCTTTTATAGCATTTTCGATTTCAAAACACATTTCATTTACTTCATTTTTATCTAAAGTTTTTCCTTTTAATTCGTAAAAAAGAGCGGTTTTAAGTCCAGAAAAACTAAAATCATAATCGTTTGAGTGAAGCATTGGGCGAGGAAGTTTGAATTGACTTTTTTTGACCTTTTTAGCTCGTTTAGCGATTTCTATTCCTCCAGGATAAGGAAGATTTAAAAGTCTTGCCGCTTTATCAAAACACTCTCCGATAGCATCATCTCTAGTTGATCCAAGTTCTTTGTATTTTCCTATTTCTTCAATTAAAAACATTTTTGTATTTCCTCCTGAGAGAATTAAAGCTAAAGCAGGGAAGATGTTTTCTTCTTTTTTTTCAATAAAGTTTACTAAAATATGTGCCTCAAGGTGATTTACAGGAATTAAGGGAAGATCCCAGTTTAGAGCGATGGCTTTAGCAAAATTAATTCCAACATAAAGACAAGGCTCTAGCCCAGGGCCAACAGTGACCGCTATTTTTTGAAGATCTGGTTTTTCGTATTTAGTAAAAAAATCTTTTAATTTTTCAAGTAGCTCTGGGTATCTTTCTAGAATAATTTCTGTTTCAGGATGAATTTTAGTTGTTCCTTTTTTTAATAAATGTGCTTTTTTAAGAGCAGAAAAGAAAACCGAAAAAATATTTTTTGCGTGTTCTCTTTTAGCAATACTTGGATGGATTCCTCCATAAGTAGCATGAATATCATTTTGTGAAGATAAAAAATCAGCCAGGACTTTTATTTTTTTATCTTGTTTTAGAATAGCGATTCCAGTATCGTCACAACTTGTTTCAATGGCAATTATTTTCATATATTTATCATATGGCAAAATGTGTTTTTTATCAATGAAACCCTTGCTTTTCTGAACATCTTGTTTTAATATGCAATTGGTAAAAATGAAAACAAAATTAATTCCTTTAGGGGTAGCAGTCATCTTAATCTTGGCTTTTACTTCAGCGTCTTTAGCGGCACCGCAAGAAGAAACTTTGATCATATCTGGTCACGAAGCGTGGTCTCCAGTCATGTATTATGATTCAAAAACTATTGTTGGCACAGGTCCAGACATTGTGAAAGAAGCTCTTTCTGATTATCAAGTATTTTCTCAGTATAAAGGTCCTTGGGAGATTGTCCAAGAAAAAGCTAAAGCAGGAGAAATAGACATTATTGTCGCTGTTTACAAAACAGAAGAAAGACAAGAATATCTTTTATATTCTGAGCCTTATCTTGTAGATCCAATTGGTATTTTTACTACTGACAAAAATCTATCAACGCTTGATGAAGCTCTTTTATCAAAAAAAGGAGTCATTACAGAAGGGGATAGTTATGGAGAAAGGATTGACAATCTTTTGAAAGAGAAAAATCTTTTGGTGGTTAAGAATCCGGATCAAGCCAAAGAAGTTCTTCTTTCTGGCGAAGCAGACTATTTCTTGTACAGTGTTTACAGCGGAGAAAAGCTTTTTAAAGAAGAATTAAAAAAAGGAGAAGTTATTTATTCTAAAGTTGGTTCAGAATTATTCTATGTAGGGGTTTCTAAAGCAAATCCTAACGCAGAAAAAATCGTTCAAATTTTAAATAAATACATAAATGAGAATAATTTACTTTAAGGAGTAACTATTCTCATTTTTATTTGCTTTTTTTATAATTTTCTGATATAAAATAAGACATATTGGCCCTATCGTCTAACGGTTAGGACATCAGGTTTTCAACCTGGCAATCGGGGTTCGATTCCCCGTGGGGTCACAAACACTTTTTTCATTGAATTTAATATAGAATTGTGTTAATTAAATATTAATGAAATACATTAACTCTCTGAAAGTTGGAAAAGCTTCTGACCTTAAAGATAAAAAAGATAGAATTATTTATAGAGCCTTTGAAATGCTTCCTGGAATTTTAAGTTTCGGAGGTTTGTTTTTAGCTATCATTCTTTCTTTTTTCATTCCTTTTTATGTAGCTCTTTTCATTATTGTTTATGATACTTATTGGATTTTTAGAGCTATTTATTTTGGTTTTTATTTGAATTCAGCTTACAAGAAAATGATAGAGAATCAAAAAGAAGATTGGCTTTTAAAAATAAAGGAGCTTGTTCCGATTAATGGACTTAAAATTAAATCCTACAATGAGCTTTATCATTTGATTGTTCTTCCTACTTATGGGGAGCCAATAGAAGTGATTAGAAACACTTTGAATTGTCTTTCTTCTCAAAATTATCCAAAAGAAAAAATGATCGTAGCTTTGGGTTTTGAAAGAAGAGAAAGAGAAAGGGCAAAAGAAATCGCAGAACAAATTAAAAAAGAATTTGAAGGAGTTTTTTTCAAGCTTCTTTTTACTTGTCATCCTGAAGATATGGAAGGGGAAATAGCTGGACACGGTTCTAATGGAACTTTTATTTCAAGAAATGCAGTTAAATGTATCGATGAATTGAATATTCCTTATGAAAACGTTCTTGTTTCTTCTTTTGACATTGATTGCTGTGTGGCTTCAAATTATTTTGCTATTTTAACTTATTATTATTTAACAGTAGA